>DATJKY010000293.1:0-5991 GCA_035490955.1 Terriglobia bacterium
AAGATGCCAGAGGAACTGTAGGAGTTGAACCATTGTGTGATTGGCTCATTGACTGAGGTTTCTCCCTTGCAATTGGTCCAATCACTTCATGGCTCAATCACTCAATCGCCCAAAGTTGAATATGACGGATAAAAGTCAGCCAACGATTCACATCAAGTGGGTACGCAGCGGTATTGGTTTTGACCGCTCCCAATCGGAGGTTGTGCGCAGCCTGGGGCTGCGGCGCTTGAACCACGTTGTGGAGCGTCCCGATACTCCCCAGGTGAGGGGTTTAGTGGCCAAAATAGCACACCTGGTTGAGATTGTGAGGGACGCCCCAGAGCCGGCGTGGCACTCCACCCTGTCGTACACGATCAAGGCGGCGCCGCCCCAGCCGACTCCGGCGTCAGAGGGAATAAACGCTTCGGCTAGCTCGCCGGCTGCGGCGATACTGAGGCCCGAGTCCGAGCCGGATCCAGTGCCTGAGGAAAGCGCCTCGGCGAGCCTGCCAGATCGAGCGCCGACACCTTCATCCCAGCCGGCTACCGCGTCTCGGGGAACCGTTTCGTCTCAGAACGAGCAGGGTGAGAAGGAATAGTCAGAGAGGATATGGCCACTCACGTCGGAACACTCCGTCCCCCTCGCGGGGCCAACAAACGCCGGAAGAGGATCGGTCTCGGCATGGGCTCCGGACATGGCAAAACGGCAACCCGCGGATCGAAAGGGCAGGGTTCCCGCGCCGGTTCACGCATGCGTCCCGGATTCGAAGGTGGGCAGATGCCCCTCCACCGCCGGCTGCCCAAGCGAGGCTTTACCAATGTCTTCAAGAAACAATACGCCCTGGTGAATTTGAGGGACCTTGAAGGGTTCAAGGCGGAAGAAACGATAACGCCGGAGCTGCTCATCGAGCGAAGGATTGTCAAACGACTTCAGGATGGACTTAAAGTGTTGGCGGACGGAGAACTGAGGGCCCCCCTCACTATTTCGGCCCACTTGTTTTCGAAACCTGCTCTAGAGAAGATCCAAAAGGCTGGTGGCAAGGCACAGGTCATCCGGCATGATTAATTCCTTCAAGAGCATCACCGAGATTCCTGACCTGCGAAAGCGGATCATCTTTACGGCCTTGCTGCTCGCCGTGTACCGTCTGGGATCCTTCATTCCGACGCCGGGCATCAACACTACGGTCTTCGAGCAGTTCTTCAGCCAGTACGGGGCAGGGTTCTTCGGGCTGCTGTCCATTTTCTCCGGCGGCAGCCTGAGGCGTTTCACGGTGTTTGCGCTGGGAATCATGCCCTACATCACGGCCTCAATTATTCTCCAGTTGTTGACCGTGGTTTCGCCCACACTGGAAAAACTGCAGAAAGAGGGCGAACTGGGCCGGCGGAAAATCACCGAATACACCCGGTGGTTAACCGTAGGGTTGAGCGCGTTCCAATCCTTTGGCATCGCTATCGCGCTGCAGAGGCAGACGAGCGCCGGTATAGCTCTGGTGGCCAATCCGGGCGCGGGGTTTACTTTTAGCACCGTTCTGACCTTGACGGCGGGTTCGATATTCATCATGTGGTTGGGGGAGCAGATTACCGCGCGCGGCATCGGCAATGGCATGTCGCTGCTGATCTTCACCGGAATTGTGGTAGGTTTGCCGCGTGCCATCGCTGACCTGTACGAGAAGGTTTTCGTGACCCGCGTATGGAGCCTGCCGGTGGCGTTGCTGCTCATCGCCTTCATGCTGGCCATTGTGGCTTTCATCGTTCTGGTGGAGCGCGGTGAGCGGCGCGTCCCCATTCAGTACGCCAAGCGCATCGTCGGGCGCAAGGTGATGGGCGGTGTGTCTACTCATCTGCCACTGAAGGTGAACAGCGGCGGTGTGATGCCCATTATTTTCGCCGTATCGCTGCTGACTTTCCCCCAAACCATCGGCATGTTTGCGGGAAAGACGGGTCCCTTGGGGAAGGCCATCACGTGGTTCTCCAGCGCTTTTGGTTGGGGCGAGCCACTCTACACGCTGAGCTACGTCGTGCTGATTCTGTTTTTTGCCCACTTCTATCTTTCGATCATCTACAACCCCGATGAAGTGGCCGACAATATCCGAAAGCAGGGGGGATTCATACCTGGGATCCGGCCGGGCAAGCGCACTGCCGACCACCTGGACGATGTCCTGACCAAAATCACTTGGGTGGGTGGAGCGTACCTGGCCATTATCGCTCTCATCCCGGAAGTCATGCTGGCCGGTTTGCGCTTGAACCATCTGCCGGTCTGGTTCGGTGGAGCGTGGTTCGATTCACACCTGCCGACTTGGTTTCTGCATGGTCTTAATGTGAACTTCTACTTCGGTGGCACTTCGCTGCTGATTGTTGTGGGTGTGGCGATGGATACGGTTCAGCAGGTCGAAGCGCAGTTGATCATGCGGCACTACGAAGGGTTCCTGAAGAAAGGCCGAATTCGAGGGCGTCGAGCATCTTGATATGAAGGCCTTGGTCATACTGGGAGCGCCGGGGGCCGGAAAGGGAACCCAAGCCCGTGGGATCGCCGAGTGCTTCGGCATTCCGCACATATCGACAGGTGATATTCTACGCGAGGCGGTTAAGAAGGGTACGCCTTGGGGATTGGCGGCGCAGAAGGAGATGGAAGCGGGGAGATTGGTCCCGGACAAGGTGGTGTGCGGATTGGTCCAGGAGCGCCTCCAGCAGGCCGATGCGCAGTCCGGCTTCATTCTGGACGGCTTCCCACGGACCTTGGCACAGGCGAGATACCTGGACAAGCTGTTGCGATCCGGCGGTGGAACTGATCTTCTCGTCCTCAATGTTCGTGTCGATCCGGAATTACTGATCAAACGCCTGACAGGTCGCCGCACCTGTCCGGTATGCGGCTCGATTTACAACGTCTACTTCAACCCTCCCCGAGAGGAGGGAAGATGCGACCGCGAAGGCGCCGTGCTGATCCATCGGTCGGATGACAACGAGCACACGATCCGCCAACGCTTTGTGGCTTACGAGAATGAGACGAAGCCCTTGATCGAGTGTTATGGTCAGCGCAATCTGTTACACACCTTCGAGGGCGATGGCGCGCCAGAGACTATCACCCGGCAACTCTGCGAATTCTTGAGGAGCGCATGATCATTTGCAAGTCGCCGCCGGAAATCGAGAAGCTGCGAAACAGCGGTCGGCTGGTAAGAGAGATTTTGGAAGAAATGCGACGACGGGTGCAACCCGGCGTTACTACCCTTGACTTGGAGCGCTTTGCCGAGAAGCGGCTGCACCAATTGGGGGTGGCACCCGCCTTCAAGGGTTACCGTGGCTACCCGTGTTGCCTATGTGCCTCAGTGAACGAGGAAATCGTTCATGGAATTCCCTCGGGTCGTCGCGTTCTGAAGGCGGGGGATATTGTCAGCTTGGATTTAGGTATTGTTCTCAAGGGGTACTATGGCGATTCCGCGCTGACCGTGCCGGTGGGTGAGATCTCGGAGCCTTTGAAGAAGCTGTTACGAGTGACGGAGGAATCCTTGGAACTGGCGATTCAGCACGTGCGGGCCGGGAATCGCCTGGGCGACATTTCCGCTGCGGTGCAGCAGCACGCCGAGCGGAACGGATTTTCTGTGGTCAGGGAGTTTGTGGGGCACGGCATTGGGCGCGAAATGCACGAGGAGCCCCAGATTCCGAACTTTGGGAAGCCTGGCCACGGACCCCTGCTGAAACCCGGGATGGTGCTGGCCATCGAGCCCATGGTGACTGAAGGCGGTAATGCGGTTCGCGTTTTGGACGACCATTGGACGGCGGTAACTGCTGACGGCGGGTACTCGGCCCATTTTGAACATATGGTGGCGGTGACGAGCAACGGACCGGACGTTTTGACCCGTCTGTCAACCTGACTCATCTATGGCTAAGGAAGAGGCAATCGAGGTTATGGCAACGGTGATCGAGCCGCTGCCGAACGCCATGTTTCGGGTGGAGTTGGAGAACAAGCATCGGGTGCTGGCTCACATCTCGGGTAAGATGCGTAAGAACTTTATCCGCATCCTGCCCGGAGACAAAGTAGCGGTGGAGTTGTCACCCTACGACCTGACGCGGGGGCGCATCGTTTATCGCTACAAATGAGTCGCCGCGGATGATTGTTGAGGTTTTATGAAAGTTCGTTCTTCGGTTCGAAAACTGTGCGCGAAGTGCAAGATTATCAGGCGCAAGGGAGTGGTTCGCGTGATTTGCGAGAATCCCAAGCACAAGCAACGGCAGGGCTAAAAACCAGTGGCTAGTGGTCAGTGGTGCGCGGCTAGACTAACCACTAGCCACTAAATCACTAGCCGCTGCTTTTGGGAGGTGTACGATGGCGCGCATTGCAGGTGTGGATCTACCGCGAAACAAACGGTCGGTGATCGGCCTTACTTACATTTACGGTATCGGTCGAGCCCGTTCCATGTCGATCCTCGCTCGTGCGGGCGTGGACCCGAACAAGAAGGTAAACGATCTCGCCGAAGAAGAAGTGGCCAAGATCCGGCAGATCATCGAAGAAGAGGGCAGCGTGGAAGGCGACCTCCGCAAAGAAACGGCCATGAGCATCCGGCGGCTGATCGAAATCGGTTCGTACCGGGGACTCCGGCACAGGCGCAGCCTTCCTGTTCACGGGCAGCGCACCCATACCAACGCGCGCACCCGTAAGGGACCGCGCAAGGGAACGATTGCTAATAAGAAGCGGGCCACTGCTAAGACGTAGCGGCGGCGGGGCGAACCCGCCGTAGGCCCCCCGAAGTGGCTAGTGGTTAGTTGCTAGTGGCTAGCCACCCACCACGAACCACTGTCTTGATGTGAGGTTTTATGGCTAAGGCAGCTACGAAGGCGGGCAAGAAAAAGCTTTTCAAGAAAAAAGACAAGCGTATCGTGCCGAACGGTGTTGTTCACGTCCAGGCGACCTTTAACAACACCTTCGTGAGTATCACGGACGTTGAGGGAAGGCTGGTTTGCTGGTCGAGCGCCGGGGCGCTGGGCTTTAAGGGGTCACGCAAAGGGACGCCGTTTGCCGCTCAGCAGGCCGCGTTGCGCGCCGCCAACGCTGCGCGCGATCACGGCATGAGGAGTGTGGACGTGCGCGTCAAAGGACCGGGGGCAGGCCGGGAGTCCGCAATTCGCGCGCTCGCCACGGCCGGCCTGGAGGTCCGAAACATTAAGGATGTTACCCCGATTCCACACAACGGCTGTCGGCCGCCAAAACGGCGACGAGTGTAGATTGGCGCCATTGCGTCACTGAGCCATTGAAGGAACGCATCGGCTAATGGATTCAATGGCTCATGAATCAATGAATCAATCATAGGGAGAACCAATGGCGAGATACCGTGACGCAGTCTGTCGGCTTTGCCGCCGCGAGGGAACAAAGCTGTTCTTAAAGGGACAGCGCTGCCTGACGGACAAGTGCGCGATCGAGAAACGCAACTTTCAGCCCGGGCAGCACGGCAAAGCCCGTCGTCCCAAGCTCGTGGGTTACGGCCTCCAGTTGCGGGAGAAGCAGAAAGTTCGCCGGCTGTACGGCATCCTGGAAAACCAGTTTCGCGACTACTTTGAAAAGGCGGCGGCCAGCAAGGGCATCACAGGCGAGAGCCTGCTGTTGATGCTCGAGCGCCGGTTGGATAACACCGTCTACCGGCTTGGACTGGCCACCTCGCGCGCTGAAGCTCGTCAGTTGGTTCGCCACGGTCACATCCTTGCCGGCGGGCGCAGGGTGAGTATACCCTCGTTTCAAGTCGCCGCCGGCATGGAAATCGCCGTCGCCCAGGGCAGTCGTTCTATGGGAACAATCCAGCGGTCCTTGGATCTCGCTGGCAGCCGCGGCGTGCCTGCTTGGCTCCAATTCGATCGCGAGAATATGACAGGGCGGGTGGTCGCGCTACCAAGGCGGGAGGATGTGAACTTCCCAATTCAGGAGCAGATGATCGTCGAGCTTTACTCAAAGTAGACGCGATTTCCAGTTTCCAACTTCAGGGAGGTAGTGTAAACATGCTTTGGAAAGGATTTCAGAGACCCAAAC
>DATJKY010000294.1:0-5128 GCA_035490955.1 Terriglobia bacterium
TCCACCATACCTCCCGACGGTGCATGCAGTTCTCGGATGAACCCTTCCGTCCGTCTGCAGAAGGCAAAGAGAGAAGAGGAGGTTCTTACCGGATAGTCAGCAACTCTTCTGTAGCGGAATTGGCAGTAATCTGCAGAACGAGGAATAAGCAATGCTCTCGATTCGTTCTGGCACCTCAAATGACGTCCAAATGGATTGAAATGAAAACCATGGCGGGACTACAAGGTGAAATTATGTGCCGTAAACAAATCGACGCAGTCCCAATTTCAGGGTCCGACGGCCACCGCCTGGCGTGATTCGTCTGTCGGATAAAGTAAGCGCAACGGTGCAGCGGACGGGAACTAGTCTTCTACTGAGGTTCGGACGGGAACTAGTCTTCTACTGAGGTTCATCATAGGATTGTTTTGGGACGCTGGCTTCCGGCTTGCCTTGGCGTTCGGCAGAAAGGATATGACAGCAACTATTTCATATGCGCCATTCGATGACCTGATTGCTTGCCTTCGTCGTGATGGCCTGACAAAAGAAGCCGACCTCTTGGATCAATTGCTTCACAAGACGGCTTGGACTACTGGTTCGGAGCTTATGGGGGAGCTGGGGTTGGTGCTGAAGAAAATCCGCCTGGAACATACGAGTGACTTGACTGAAACCTGCAAGGACCGCCTCTCGAAGGCGATGGGAATGGTCAAGCGTGTATGGCCTGATTTCCCAGAATAATCTGGTGAGCCGACCCACCGGGACGTTGAGGACGCAGGGATGAATGTAGCGGGGGGCCGCGGTTCGAGCAAATAGATCCATCACTTTTTGCCCAACGTTTGCCGATAAGTGGCGAGAAATCGTCTTATCACTACTAATCTGTTTCGGCCCGCGTTCTCCGTAGCGGTCAACTGCCAGCTTGTTCTCTCGACGTGATCGGAGGGCTGCTCTCGTCACATTCCGCAAAGCCCGTTTTTCGTTCCCAATCCGGCTTAAATGGCAGGATAGGTTGTTCTGGCCTGTTATCCAGCTGCGAAGCCCCGGAAACCCGAGCCCCGGAAACCCGAGCTCCGGCACCATAAGACAGGTGGGCGGCCACGCTAATCATTCTAAATTTAGAAGCACCCAGTCACCCTCCGCGCATTATCTCGCGCCAGAACTGTACCGTAGGTGGTACAATATTTAGTTGGCGCCATGAGCAGAGCCGGATGACTGAGGAGTCGCAGTTTGGTGGGCCGGGAAAGGAAGGCAAGCGTGTTCCGGCGATCTTCTTCCGGACGGAAGCGGGCAGGGAACCAGTGCGGGACTGGCTTAGGAGCCTGCCCTTATCTGAGGACCGCAAGCGGATCGGTGAGGACATCAAGACAGTCGAGTTCGGCTGGCCTATAGGGATGCCGGTGTGTCGGGCCGTAGGACGCGGTCTATACGAGGTACGCAGCAATCTCGCCGGGAACCGCATCGCCCGAGTGCTCTTCTACATCGACAAAAGGAGCCGGATGGTCCTTCTGCACGGCTTCATCAAGAAGACACAGAAGACCCCGGACGAAGATCTGGAGCTGGCTCGCACAAACAAGAGCAAGCATGAAAGAGGAATCCAATGAAGAGAACGACCACCAAGAAACCATTCGATCACAGCGGATCGAGCTTTGACAGTTTCCTTGAAGAGGAAGGCATTCGAGAAGAGGCTGAAACGGTCGCCATCAAGCGGGTACTCGCTTGGCAGTTGGAGCAGGCGATGCGGGAGCAGCGCAAGACGAAGCAGGCCATGGCGAAGGAGCTCCACACAAGCCGCTCGCAACTTGACCGTCTCCTCGATCCGCAGAACGTCTCAGTCTCTCTTGAGACCATCGCACGCGCGGCCAGAGTATTGGGCAAACGTGTGACACTCCGGATCACAGATGCCAGAGGAAGCCGTATGAGGCACCCTCATGCTGTACGGAGAGCCACGACGCAACAGGGGTTTCGCGCCACGAGGTCCGTGGCCGACGCTGTGTAAGAGTGCCGACATGAAGCCAGCCATTTTTCATCCACCCGCGGCCCCGGTTCCTGTGGCTGGCTTCTGACTCCTTGCTTCTGACTTCTGTTCTCGCCACTTGTCGCTCGTCACTGTTCTTAGAACCCTTCAAGCATCCACACGCTGCTATTCTCGGCGCCACCCAGTATGGCGAGGTAACGGCCGTCCGGCGAAGGGACGCCCCGAACTGGAGCCGCTTCCGATGACCGGGTCCGCCACAGCGGCCGGGCATTTCCCTTCAGATCAACATAGAGAAGGGTGTCGCCTTGAGCCGAGTGAGAGCCGCAATAAAGCCCTTTTCCATCGAGGGACCAGGAAAGGCCGTTATAAGAGAGCGCCGGCCAGCCCTTCACCGCGATTTCGCGGTCGGAGCCACCTGAGAGCGACAGCAACCGGATGCGAATTTCGGCCTCTTCATATCTCGAAAGCGCAAGGGTTAATCCATCGGGAGATAACCCCGAGACGTAGTCGGTCTGAGAAGAGTCTTTTTCGATGGCCCTTAGTACCTTGCCTCTGCCCTTCAAGGGATCGAATGCCGTAAGCGTCAACTGTTTTTCATCCTGACTCGCCTCGGTGATCACGCAGAGGTTTGCCGGGGAGCGAGCGCACTGAAAGTTCTGCCAATTCCGCATCTCCAGCACAAACTGAGGCACGCCACCGCTCACGGGGATGCGCATAAGGCGGCTCGGAGACCTCTGGGCGTCCTGAAAGTAGACACTCCTTGTCTTTGACTCGACGTAGAGTATCCAGGCATTGTCGGCGGTGAGACGCGCAAGGAGTGGGGATTCCTCTCCTGTCACCACAGGCTCGGCTGTCTCCTGGTTGATTCCCTGCTTGAAGATGCCCCACGTGCCGTTACGTTCTGAATGGAATAACACCGCCCTGCTGTCCGCCGTCCATGCGGTCGGGTAGTCCGTGGTTTCGTCATTGGTCAGCCGCCGAGCGGGACTCATGCGTGTGCCCCCTGCCGTTAGCTCGCCCAAGTAGATCTGTGCCTGATACATCGTCTTTTGAAGAACCAGCCGCTTTCCGTCCGCGCTGACGCTCAATCCGGAAAGCCAAGATCCGGCCCACTGCGTGACGCGCTTCGGTTTGCCTGTGGGCGTGCCCGCATGACCATTGATTCCGATTAGCCAAAGGTTCTCGTCACTCGAACCTGGAGATTCCTGCCGCGAATAGACGATCCGCGCGTCCGGAACCCAGCAAAAATCGTCCAGGAACAGGTCGGTACCCGGGACTACCACCGCCCGGTTCGCCCCCCTCAGGTCGCAGGTTTCGATCGACCTCTGGTGCCCCTCCGCAGTGCGCTGCACCCTAACGTACGCCAAGCGCTGCCCGTCCGGCGACCAATGCACCCTCTGCAACCATTCGTTTTCGCCGACAGTCAGGACCTTTTGCGGGCTATCTCCTTGTCTGCCCATGACCCAGATTTCGTGAATATAATCCCCGACCTCCGGGGTGAAAGTGATGCGCGTCCCGTCCGGCGAAACCGCCTCCCCGAATGCCCACGCGCCTTCTCGGAGCTCTTGTGCAGACTGCCCTAGCATCGACACCGTCCACATGCTTCGGTGCGCTCCCTGTTGGAATGCGTTCGCGAGCAATTGCGTACCGTCGGGAAACCACGAGGCGACCTTCCAGGACGTGGCGGCGGAAACTGCGGTAGGCCTTGGGATCAGCCGCTCTTCACCCGTCGAAAGCAGCTTGAAGTGAATCCCAGCTGGGTCGGAGTAAGCGACGTACTTTCCGTCGGGGGAAACGGCGCTACTACCGACGGGGTTCTTGCTAGAATTGAACGTCAGCCGTTTCTGGGTTAACTCCGCTGAAGGCTGGGGAGGCGGCGCGCGGTGCGTCAAGAACCACCCGAGGACCGAGGCCGCGATCACGGCAAGCAGTCCGGCGAGCGCCAGCGGCCAGCGCTGAGCACCCTCGCCCGTTCCCGTGCCGCGGGACCACCCTCTCCCAGAGGGCCCTTGGAGAGGCGGGCTGTGGGTGAGAGAACCCGCCCCTACTGACGATCGGCCGGAATTCGTATCACGCTTCAACCGGTTCAAGTCGGCGCGCAACTCGGCGGCCGTCTGGCAACGCAGCTCGCGATCCTTTTCCAGCGCCTTGTTGATGATCCCCTCTAACTTGGCAGGCAGACTCGGATTGAATCTGATCGGCGGCTCTGGGGCCTCGGCGAGAATCTGGTGAAAAATCACCGCGCTCGTGGCTCCGCCGAAGGCCGGGCGCCCTGTCGCCATCTCATACAGGACGGCCCCGAAGCTGAACAAGTCGGTGCGCGCGTCCAGCTTCTCTCCACGCGTCTGCTCGGGCGACATGTAAGCCATGGTACCCAGCGCGGCGCCGGGGGTTGTCAGGTGCTCGGGATCGATCGATGCTGTCGGCGCATCAGGGGTCGGGGATCGGAGCCCAGGGGTCGGTGCGTTTTCTCCCGACCCCTGAACCCCGACTCTTAGCCCCTGCACTTTGGCCAAGCCAAAATCCAGAATCTTCGCCTGGCCGCGTGTCGTGACAAAGACATTTGAGGGCTTGATGTCGCGGTGAGTGATGCCCTTCACGTGCGCCGCATCCAGCCCATCGGCAATCTGAATCGCAAGGTCCAGCAGCTCCTCCGTCTTTAGGGGTTTCAGCCCAATCCGGTCCTTGAGGGTCTGCCCCTCCAGATACTGCATGGCGATGAAGGGCTTGCCTTCATCCTCGCCGATCTCGTATATGGTGCAGATATTGGGATGGTCTAGAGCGGAGGCGGCGCGCGCTTCGCGCTGAAAGCGTTCCAGAGCCTGGCGGTCCCGGGCAAGATGTTCGGGGAGGAACTTCAGGGCGACGAACCGGCCGAGCTTGGTGTCCTCGGCTTTGTAGACCACACCCATGCCACCGGCGCCCAGCTTCTCCAGGATGCGGTAATGAGAAACGGTTCGGCCTAGCATGACGGGTCGCTCCGACTCTGTCCGAACTCGCCTATCCTACAGGAATTACAGCGAAGTTAACAGCACAGAGCGTAAGCGACCGTAAGCGACACAGGGCCATGGGAAAAACATTGGCCTTGATCGCCCTGCTCCCACATGAAGACACCTCGGCAATGGCTCGAGCGTTGCCGAACGTCGTGAGAAGGCAGATCGTGGTCGTGAAAATTCAATG
>DATJKY010000295.1:0-3075 GCA_035490955.1 Terriglobia bacterium
CCTCGACCACCTCTGGACCGATCTGAACATCCTCTTGGGCCGGCGTAAGAACGAACGCGAACAACATCAGGCAGAGCAGGGACGAGAAGGTTGCGGACACACTTACGGGCCTTCCGATCATTCGATCCCCCTTCATCCGGAATTTTCATTTTGGCTTCCCACGACGCGCCGCAGCATACATCCCAACCGGCACCAGATGCAACTGTCAGTCGGGTTAGCGTCGCTTCTGTCTTCACGGAGCGCACAGGGGTCCAGTTTTGGCTCTCCGGAGGCTGCTAAGGCTCGGAACTATGCCTCGTTTGGCCCATGTCTCCGACACTTTTCCGTCCCCCCGCCGCCTTCGCCGCTGAAGTCCGCTCGGTCGGCGCCGGCCTATCCTGCCGGCAAGGGCAGCAACTCGATCCGCCGTACCATCGAGGCGAAGGGCGGCGAGTCAGATGGCTCTCCGCCAACAGAGGCCAGTAGTAGCGGGCATGTTTCACCAGCCGGCCGCCGGTTTTCACCAAACCCTGCTGCAAGCTGGTCAGCGACCATTTGTTCGATTCTTTTCGGCAGCACCAGCCGCCGCCACAGGTTCCCCAGATTGTAGGCGATCACGCTTAGCCACAGCCGCACCTCGTTCGAGCGGAAGCGATGGCAGCTCAGCCGCGTCATCTTCACCGCCTGCTTACCTTCCTTGATCCACTGCTCCGAAGTCCCGCGCTTGATGACATAACGACGTCGGCCTTGCGACGAGCCGAGTAAACTGTGCGGTGTCCAACCTAACAGCGCTCGGATGGAGGGAGGCCAAAATGGAAATGATAGGCGTCGACTTACATGCTCGACAGCAAACGATTGCGATGTTGGATACCGAGACAGGGGAGTTGGTGGAGAAGACACTCGAGCACGAAGGCGAGAAGGTGCGGGAGTTCTATGCCGCACTCCCAGGGCCGGTCCTGGTGGGGATCGAAGCCACCGGATCGATGCCGTGGTTTCTGAAGCTCATGGAAGAGCTGAAGATCGACTGCCAGGTGGGTCATCCGGCGGAGGTCCGCAAGGCCGAGACACGCCAACAGAAGCACGATCGGCGGGACGCGCGATTGTTGCTGAAGTTACTCGCGGAAAATCGCTTTCCCTCGATTTGGATGCCCTCGACGGAGCAACGAGATCTGCGCACGTTGCTCCGGCACCGTGATCAGTGGGTACGAATGCGGACGCGAGTGCAGAACACGCTGCAAGCCCTGGCGCTCAGCAACGGTCTGCAGCGGGGACACGGTCTGTGGAGCCAGGCCGGGCAGCAGGCGCTCGAGGTGTTGCAACTTGCTCCGTATACCGGCCAGCGACGAGCCGCGCTGCTGAGGTTGTACCTGCAGCTGCAGAAATCAATCGACGATCTCGACCAGCAGGTTTCGGAGCAAGCCCGGCAACGCCCCCAGGCACGACGGTTGATGACACACCCAGGAGTCGGGCCCGTCACCGCCCTGGCCACCGAAGTGTTTTTGGGTGATCCGATGCGGTTCGCCGATGGCAAAGCGGTGGCCAGCTACATCGGAATGATTCCCAGCGAACATTCCAGCGGCAGCCGGCAACGGCTCGGCGCCCTGAGCAAGCAAGGCAACGCGCTGTTGCGATTTCTGTGGGGCGAGGCCGCGATGCAGGCGGTAGGACGAGATCCGGAACTGAAACGCTTCTATCGGCGCAAACTGGTGCAGAAAGGACTGGGAAAGGCCAGAATTGCGGCGGCTCGCAAACTGGGGATTCGGCTTTGGATCATGTTACGCGACCAGATCGATTACAAGGAATTCTGCCGTCGCGGACAGCTGCGGCAGAAAAGCGGTGCTGCCCGTGTGGGGATGCCTGCCTACAACAATGGTTCTGCGTTACAGTAACCGGTCGCTTGAATAGGCTACCCGCCTCCCGGAATCAGGGAGTTCGCAGAGGTCATCGTGGTCCGCAGTGATCGTAGAGATGTCTGGTGGGCAACACCGAGACGATGAATCAGAACGGGCCGAGCGCCTAGGTTTGGACAGAGATGAGATAGACCGACGGTTGCGGCGAGCCACTCACCGACTGGAGGGCGCATTGGCGCTAATGGGTGGGTGTGCCGGGAAGAAGAAACAAACGGACGCAGAATGTCTTGACACCGCCGGCGTCGTTAGAGATGTTGTAGAACCGCACCACCGCCCGGCTGGGCAGGGTCAGATTGGTCACGATGAAGCCCACGCGCGGGAACAACTCCCCGGCGTGATCTCCACCTTTGCCACTACCCGCCGGGCCGTTTTCCAACTGGCCGCCCGATAGAGAAATCCCTTGTACTCGACCAGCGGCTTCTGGCTCGGCCTTCCCACCGGTCGCGGCAACAACTCCGCGATGTCCCGCTCCAGGCTATCGTTGGCCGGAATGCGAATGGCGTATTTCACCCCGCGTTCTTCCAGCGCCTCGTAGACCTCCGGCCGGGCAAAGGCCGCATCACCCCGGAATTCACCAGCCGCCGCTGCAAGCTGGTCAGCGATTCCTAGGACACTCTTCCTTCTCCCTCGGCCGTTTTCCTCTACCTCCGAAAGGTCTTGAACCCGTTCACACCCGCATGAATATTGATGAAAACGACGGCCGGAAGATTCAAAAGCTCCGCTCAAAACGGAAATCTGGGCTTAAGTCCGGCATCGGGTCCCCTGGCCGGCTGTGACGTGATCACCGAGGGCCTTGGGTTCGGCAAGGGGCGCAGGGAGGAGATTGGTCAAGTCAATGATGCCATCAGTCCCTTGATCGGAAAGGACCTCAGATCGTGGTTTGAGGGAGACCGGAATAGCTCATATGCCTCGCCAAATAGTACCTGAGGATGGTGGTCGCATTGTACCCGGACAGGCAGATTACGCCCACCCAGACCCCTTGGCCTTCACGGCGCTTCGAACCATAGCTTCTGGCTAGGGCACAGTGGCGCGATTCACGGGAAGCGCATCACCACAAATAGTGTCGAAGGATTTTTCAGCCTGCTCAAGGGTGGCGTCTACGGGCGTTTCACCCATGTCGGCAGGCAGGCACCTACACCGCTGTTGCGCTGAGTTCGGTCGATCGATCTTCAAACCGCGCAGTCGG
>DATJKY010000296.1:0-5885 GCA_035490955.1 Terriglobia bacterium
GGGAGTCGATTTGTAGAGGATCGACACAATCATCGAGTTGATGCCTACGCTCTTGCCTGATCCCGTGGAACCGGCGATCAGCAGGTGGGGCATCTGAGTGAGGTCTCCGACCTTCATTTTGCCAGTGATATCCTTGCCCAAACCTAAGGTAAGCTTGGACGGGGAGGCGGCGAACTCGCTGGATTCAATCAACTCGCGCAGGTGGATGATCTCGCGGTGGAGGTTGGGGACTTCGATGCCCACTGTGGACTTCCCTGGAATGCGCTCAACCAGGATCGATTCCGCTTTCATGGCCAGGCAGAGGTCATCCACCAGGTTGGTGATCCGGCTGTACTTGATCCCCGCTTCCGGTTTGAACTCGAACGTGGTGACCACCGGTCCGGGATGAATCTGCGTTACGGCGCCCATCACCCCAAACTCCGCAAACTTCTCCACCAGTCGCGCCGCCCGTTCCTTGAGCTCGTCTTCGTCGATGCCCTGCCCCTCCTCGGGAGCTCGCAAGAGGGGTGGGGTGGGCAGTTTGTAGGTGCGTGAAGCGCGGCCGACGATCTTAGGGGGCGAAGCGGGAGGATGTTCCGCGGCGTCTCCCTCCAGCCCCAGTCCCTGCACCACCGGAACGGCCGCCGGCTTCACCCGGGGCTCCGGCTCATTCAACTTCAGGGAGATCAAAGGCTGTGATTCTCGCGGCTTCGCTTCTGGCTTGACGGGCGCTACAGCCTTAGCAACGACCTTCGGCGTGGCAATGGGCTCCTTGCCCTGAACACGCTCGCGTTCCATTTTCTTACGCAAGCGCTCGCGTTCCCGCGCCTTCCGCCGCTCCATCCACCTGCCGCGTGCGGCCCCCAGGAATCCGAAGCGAGCTCGCAGGAACGTGGTTGCAGCAGCAAAGGAGAAGCGGGTAACCAGGAACAGTGAGGTTAGTAAGACCGTGCCCGCGACAATCACGGCACCGACGCGGTTGAAAGTGTGCACCAGCCCTGCGGCCAACACGTAACCTAACAAGCCACTGCCGTGAAGCACTCTCTTGACCGGCGGAGTGAAGGGAAGAAGGTCCAGCAGCGCTGCGAGCGAGCTGGCGAGCAGCACCGCTCCCAAGGCCTTGGCCCCGGGCGCATGGAAGGGTCGGACCAGGAGCAACCGTACGCCAACTATGAAAAGCAGTGTAGGTACAAGGTAAGCGACCCAGCCCAACGTCTGATAGAGGATATCGGCAACGTAAGATCCCACCGGCCCGATCCAGTTGTGAATCGCCGGCCAGGCTGCGGCGGAGCTGTTGAGCGACGGATCGAGAGGTTGGTAGGAGATGAGGCTCAGCAGAATGAGCAAGCCAAGCACACCCAACAGAAACCCGATGAGCTCGGAACGGCGCCGGTGGTCGAACAGCGGGGTCTTGGGTTTGGACTCTCGCTCCTTTAATGGTGTACCGCGGGACTGCGTTGCCATCGCGCACCTCTCTCGGCAGGTACCAGGTTGTAGCGGTTGCTGAAAAAGCCTCCGACAGCGTCATCCAGAGCGAAGCGAGGGATCTACTTTTCGTCTGTTTTCAATGTGGCAAAGCAGATGCTTCGCTTACGCCCAGCATGACAGGCACCCTTTTTCAGCAACCTGCTAGGCTAGGTGTTAAGTGCCAGTGTTGCAGTCACTCAGCTAGTCAGTCAATCGGTCAGGAACTGACGATTAAGAGACTTGCCCGGCTGAAGCCGGCCTCTACGAGAGTGACGGAGAGACCGTAACACCGAAGACCTTTCACCTGACACCTAGTATCTAACGCCTGGCACCTAGTTTAATGGTGCGCGAGCCATCCTAGGGCTAATACTACCACGCCCAATGCGAGCCGGTAAACAACGAAAGGCTTGAAGGTGCGGCGCTCGAGATAGTGGATGAACCAGGCGATCACGGCAAAGCCGACAAGGCCGGACACTACTATGCCAACGACGAACGGCAGGCGCATCTCCGGCGGCAATCCTTCGTGGCGAATTTCCATACCCTTCTTCAGCGCCGCGCCGGCGATGATGGGTGTAGACAGCAGGAAGGAGAAGCGCGCCGCCGTCTCGCGCGTCATGCGGCGAAAGAGCCCGGTTGACATCGTGACCCCGGATCGCGAAACGCCGGGAATTACGGCGAAGGCTTGGGAAATACCCACTACGATGGAATCCACTAGCGTCACTTGGCCCAGAGTTTCGTCGCGCCGACTCAGGCGCTCGGCTGCCCACATGAACAAAGCGATGAGGATCAGCGCAGTGCCCACGATCATCGGTTGGCGCAGCGTTTCCTCCGCCGCATGCTCGAATTTGAAACCCACCAAAGCGGCGGGAATGGTGCCGATGACGAGGTGCCAGAAAAGCCGGCGATTCTCACTCGCCCGCCCCGGCGGGCCGGCGCCGCCGAACCCTGCGGCGGCGGAAATCATCTCCACCCACATACGCCAGAAGTAGAGCAGGACGGCAAAGAGCGTACCGGCGTGCAGGGCCACATCAAAGGTCAGCCCTGGGTCTCTCCAACCCAGTAACCAGGGAAAAAGAGTCAGGTGCGCGGTGCTGGAAATGGGCAGGAATTCTGTGAGGCCTTGCACGATGGCCAGGACGATGGCTTGATATAGAGGCACGTCAACTCCGATTCTTGCAATCCAAAATCGCTACACTTCTAGCACCACCGGCAGGACCATCGGCCGCTTCCCGGTTTCCTGGTCAAAGTGCTTGCGCAAGGCGCTGCGAATCTTGTCCTTGATCATCCCCCAGTCGCCGACTTCTTCCAGGTTCGATCTTTTGATCGTGCTCAAGATCATTTCGCGCGCACTTTCCACCAAGTCGGGAGCCTCGTCGAGGGGCACGAACCCGCGCGAAATGATCTCCGGCTGCGCCTCGAGCTGCCCGGTATGCTTGTTGATGGCGAGGATGGGGATGACGAAGCCGTCCTCGGAGATGCGCCGACGCTCCTTCAGAATGACATCGCCTACCTCATCCAGTGTTCCCACGTCGATGCAGACCCGGCCCACGGTCACCTTACCATTGCGCCGTGCTCCTTGCTCATCGAACTCCAGCACATCGCCGCTCTCCAGCAGAAACGCCTCGCCGGAAACCGCCGCTAGTTCCTTGGCCATTTCCAGGTGGCGGAAGAGTTGGCGATAGTCGCCGTGAATGGGCACGAAGTATTTGGGCCGGACCAGATTCAGCATCAGCCTCAGCTCCTCAACGCTACCATGTCCGGAAACGTGCACCGGCGGCTGGCTGCCGTCGCTGTAGTGGACGTGGGCCCCACGGCGGTAGAGGTGATCCATCATGCGGAAAATCGACTTCTCGTTACCGGGAATGATACGCGCCGAAATCACCACCTCGTCGCCCGGCTCGACCTGCACCCAGCGATGCCCGTCTACGGCGATGCGAGCCAGCGCCGACATAGGCTCGCCTTGACTGCCCGCCACCACCAAGGCGACATGGCTACGCGGCAACTTGCGGATGTCCTGCGGTTGGACGAGCAAGCCGTCAGGAACCCGCAGGCGTCCCATCTGGAGGGCGATCTCGGAGTTCTGAAACATGCTGCGTCCAACGAAGCATAGCCGCCGCCCGTGCTCCTGGGCGAGGTCGGTGACAATCTGCATGCGGTGCAGCGAGGTAGCGAAGCAGGAGATCAACACTCGTCCCTTGGCGTCGGCCATGATCTCGGAAAAGCGCTCGCGCACCGCGCGCTCGGAGGGCGTCATACCCGGCCTTTCCACGTTAGTGGAATCGGAGAAGAGCGCCAGCACGCCCTTGCGGCCGTAGTCGGCCAGCGTGTGCAAGTCGCTTACGCGCTGGTCGGTAGGTGTGGGGTCGAACTTGAAGTCGCCGGTGTGGATAACGGTGCCGAGCGGCGTCGAGAGCGCCAGCGCCCCCGAATCGATGATACTGTGCGTAAGGTGGATGAACTCCACATGGAAGAGTCCCGCGTCGAAGGGCGCGCCGGGCAGCATCTCTTGCAGGCTTACGTGCTCGGCCATGCCGTGCTCTTCCAGCTTGGCGCGCACCAGCGCCAGAGTAAAGGGCGTGCCGTACACGGGCGCGTCGACCTCGTCCAGAACGTAGGGTAGGGCGCCGATATGGTCCTCATGGCCATGGGTGAGCAGGATGGCCCGGACACGGTCGCGGTTTTCACGCAGATAGGTGATGTCCGGGATGACGATATCTACGCCCAGCAGTTCGGCGTCGGGGAAGATTACGCCGCAGTCTACTACTACCAAGTCTTCGCCGCACTCGAAGACCATCATGTTCATGCCGAACTCCCCCAGCCCTCCCAGGGGAATAGCTCTTAACTTACCGTGCGTTGATGGAATGACGGGCCTCCTTAAGAGCCTCTCATGCTAGCATAAAGGGAATCGGCAGCCCTCGCCCCTTTGGGGGAGAGGGTGGCGATCCCGCAGTCCATTTTTCAAAACAGCAGGCGGCAAAGCCACGATTCTTTCACACCCTCAACTGGAGCCGGACCCTTTGCTCGGTCAGTGTCCGAGGATAAGTTGCATTGTTTTCAATAAAATCGTGGCTTCCATAAGATTGCCTTTTATTTTCAATAACATCGTGGCTCTTATGTGCAGATTATTGTTTCTAAATGGTTTAGTAACCCCCCTCACGGACATGGTGGCATGATTCGAAATTCGAACCGCGTCTGCTTCTGCTTCCGTTCTTCATCCCCATATTGGCTTTGCGTTGCCCGCCTCCTGACGCCTCTCTTGTGTTTTCAATAACTTGGCGGCTTTGTTCCTGCAAAAATTGAAAAAAATGTCGCTTCATCGACCTCCGATCGCTCCTTTTCGGGTTGAAGAGGCCAGGCGCCTCGGCCGGCACGAGATCACTGGGGCATCAGCAAGTTGAGGGATGTGCTTTTCACGACCCCGGAAATAGCCATTGCCGACGCCTAGGCTCAGAGTGTAGCGTACATTGATACACTTGTCAAGGGAAATGTAGCCGTAGCCGGGTTGGGTGGATTTGCAGGGACCTCACGGGTTCTACCATGTTAACCCGTGGGGTCTGTAGCGCAGCGTTCGGTGTGCAACGCTGCGGCTCTTCGAGTCCTTTTATGGACAGGCAAATGGAAGGGCCGCAAGGTTGAAAGGCGAACCCTGCGCTACATGGCTTGCCACCTAGCAGCGAAAGTTCTCCACCAGCATGATATGACTCTCCACGTGGTCGATTTCGGGGTATAGCACCCACTGACCATCAGGAGAGAATGCCGGATCGGTATCCGCGAAGTATCCGGCAGTGCTACCTTGCGGCCCAGCTTGATGTCCTCGGCCTTGTACACCACCCCCATGCCCCCGCCGCCCAGCATCTCCAGCACCCGGTGTGCGAAACCTTTTTCCCGGTGAGGTTCCCCTCAGCCACTGCCTGGGACTGTAGGGCCGACCCTTGGGTCGGCCTGGCGGTGGCCGTCGCAACCTGTCGAAGGCGTAATAAGCCCAGGGCTTGTCCCGGCGCAGTCGGCAGCCCCGGCCCAACGGCGGCTGGCGGGGTACGCAGGCTCCGCCCATTCCACCGGCACCATCAGCCGGTAGCCTCGTCGTGACAGCGTCTCGATGTAGCGGGGATGATCAGCGGAATCGCCCAGCGCCTGGCGCAACCGGTTCATGGCGGCACTGATGCTGTGCTCGAACTCCACAACGGTGTCATTCGGCCACAGCGTCTTGCGGATTTCTTCGCGGCTCACCACTTGGCCGGGACGCTCCAGCAGCATGGTGAGGATGCGAAACGGTTGTTCGGGCAGACGAACCTGTTTGGTCCCGTCCTTGCGCAACTCACCGGCGCGAAGATCGAGTTCAAAGGCTGCGAAACGGACAAGCCCCTTGGAGGTGATAACTGCCACTGTACACTTCTCGGTGCCTAAGAGTCTATCACTGGGTGCGCACCAAGGTTCAA
>DATJKY010000297.1:0-3321 GCA_035490955.1 Terriglobia bacterium
GATAGGAGGGGCGACACAACCCTACCACGCCGCCGCCCACTTGGATCTGAAGAAGGCGGAGGAGTTTGTAAGGCGTTGTGCTGACAGTGCGACTCATCTCGCGGAACGAGCCCTTCGCGCCGTCATCGCCAGCGTGAAGGAAAAGCGACATGAGGTCGTGAGCAGCGGCATCCTTCTCGGCTCGGGCCGGGCCGCTTCCACGCTAGCAACCACGCTCGCATCGCACGCGCTCATCCACACGGCGGAGGGTGAGCTCTTCCGACGCGCACTCACCCAAGCTATCGAGCGCTGCGGCTTGCCTCTGACCGCTGTGCCCGAGCGTGAGCTTTGGGCCCGCACCACCCTGGACCTCCACATGACGCTCGATGAACTGCAGCGCTCAATAGCCGAGATGGGACGGCCGATCGGCCCTCCGTGGCGCCAGGACGAGAAACACGCCGCTTTGATCGGATGGCTCGCCCTCGCCACTGTCGGGCGGCGATAGTTAGGTTCGGTTTGCCCCGGTCGATGGAAGTCGCCCGGTCCCGGGTTGGCAAGACAGGCTCGCACCAGCGCCGGGCCACAACCGGCGACTCCTCTAGTCGTCATCGGGAAGGGCGTCTATCACATCTTCCTCGATCTCATGAAGCGATTGCCCTTTGGCTTGGAACATGGTCGCAATGCTGGACATTTCGGCACTAAGGGCAAAATAAGGTTCGCTCCCGCGCTCCGCTTTTCCGCATTTCTCCCGAAGGTCGAGGAATTTGCGGCACTCTTCCGCGAGTTCGGCGGCTTTGTCCTCCCAATTGGAAATGGCCTGCTGCAACTCGACCATCTCCGTCGGGTTGTCTCTTACCAATCGCGATTGAGGCGGCGCAATAGTCGCACTCGCCGTCTTTCGGCGATTTGTATTTCGCGCTCCCATTTTCGGATCAGCTCTTGATTGGGTATCGCCTTGGCGCGTTCCACGGCTACTTTTCGTCGGTGTATTTCGGCGGTTCGCTCTTCTCCCGCGATTAGCCTGTTCAAATGTCTGTTCGGTCACCCATTCTAACCTTGCGCGGCGCCGCGGCGCCCCAGTCTAGCACGCTCGCTTTCTTTGCCGGCGGACGATTTGGCTGCTCTTCTCTTCGCGATCCCGAGCGAAGTGCGGCTGGTGCTCTGGTAATACGCAGACTAAATCGGGTGTCAAGCCAATCTCAGGTCCCGCTACTGACCGCGGCTGCCCTCCACGTAATACGCCACGAGGGTTTCCGGCCAAAACGTCACCCGGACTTTGGTAATGCGGCTGGTGGGGAAAAGGCGCTGGAGTTGATTCGCCGAAAGCAGCGCCAGTTCCTGGACTTGCCCCTTGGGTATATGTGTTCCGAGCAGCCTGTTGTATTCCCGCTGCAGCGGACGAGGCAGGAACTGGACGAACGGCAAGTGATAGTGGCTCTCGAAAGGATACCAGTAGTTGGGAGTGGTCACAAACCAGCTTTTTCCAACTCTTGTTACTTCGTCGGCAAACTGTTTCTGACGGCCCGGGATATGCTCAATCACCGCGTTTGAAAAAACGAGGTCAAAGCTCTTGTCGGCAAAAGGTAGGCAGCAGCCATCGAAGACTGCGTAGCTCGGCTGCGGGTAGTGGTGCCGGGCGCTCAGAACTTCCTTCAGATCGTTCCCACCGGCAGTGATACGCTGGGGGTAGGGATACACGTCTTCAAAGGTGTAATGAAGAAAGACCGCGCCGCTGACGCCGATATCGAGTACTCGGTCTTCCGGTCGGGGACAAAAGACGTTTGCGCACAACGCAAACTTTTTCGTCCTCGACCTGTGGCTCATCTCCTTTAGGAGCCGGCGGAAGCGAGAATCAGCATGGCTTTCCACAACAATCCTTCCGCAATTGAACTCTAGCCGAAGAATTGGTCGAATTGATCTTCTCCCTCCCTCGGCCAGTCGAAAGTTGGCTCTGTTCATCTGCCGCAGATCTCGTCTCAATATCTCCGCCGAACCGCCGATACCTCTTTGGAGCTGGACGCTTAAGGGAAAGTGTCCGACAGCGTGGGCCAGCCGGAGGCCGGGAGGAGAAAGACGGAGAAAATGAGACCAAAGCTGCTGACGCAGTTTGCTAAGGCCAACCAGGAGCTGTGGCTGGTGCTATCGATGTTCATTATCCTTGCCCTGATCAACTCTCTGGTCGCGTCCGACCGGATGCTGCTTGGCCTGTACAGCCTGCCTGTTATCTTCTCAGCCTACTTCTACGGCCGGCGTCACGCCACGTTGACGGCTTTGGCTGCGGTCTTTCTTGTCACGCTCGTGGCGATGTTCAATCCTCGAATGTTCGATGCGGGTACCATAGTTCACGTGTTGGGGGAGCGCTGGTTCGAAGTCACCCTGTGGGGCGGGACTCTGGTCATTACCGCCTACGCGATGGGAACCCTCTACGAGCGCGTCAAGGCAGGGCTGGAAGAGATGAGGCGCACTTATCAGGGCATCCTGATGATCCTGCGCCATTTCATCTCTAAGGACAAGTATACGGAGAACCATTGTTACCGCGTGTCCGTTTATGCCGCCAAGATTGCCGCCCACCTGGGCTTCAACTCCCAGCGCCTCGAAGACGTGCGCGCCGCCGCCCTTCTCCATGATATCGGCAAGCTGGATATCAGCAGGGAGATTCTCTACAAAGCGGCTCGCCTTACCCAGGATGAGTACGGAGAGATGAAACAGCACGTTGAAAAAGGCGCCAGGCTGCTCGAACCCGTGGGCGGGGCACTTGGTCGAATCCTTCCTATCATCCTGGCCCACCACGACCGGTTCGATGGATCCGGCTACCATCCCGTGCAAGGGGAAGATATCCCTCTGGAGGCGCGGATCATAGCCGTCGCCGATGTCTACGACTCTCTCACCAGTGACCGCCCCTACCGCAAGGCCAGCTCGCCCTTCGAGGTGAGATCGATCATTGCTAAGGGCAAAGGAACCGAGTTCGATCCCGAGGTTGTCGATGCCTTCATGGCCGCATTCTCCCATGCCGAGATGGAAGTGCCGGAACTGGTAGTCTAAGTTCAGGCAAGGTCATAGAAAGACCACGCGTTGCGGAAAGACAGAGAAGGTGTGAGAAATTCGCTTTTGACCGCTTTTCGTAACGGTGGGGCTTTAGAGCCTGTGTGAAAACTGCCTTCTCCAGCGGCGGAGCCGCGTTTTCACACAGACTTTTTAGCTCGGCACCTTCGTTTCAAGACGTTGCCCGCCTAAAGGCGGCCTCCACGGCGTCGTCGATTTTTTCACATCATTCAGAGCCTTTTCGCAAGTCCGGCGGCACAGCCGCCAAAGCCAATAGAGTAGTGGCCCCTCGGAAACGCA
>DATJKY010000298.1:0-5539 GCA_035490955.1 Terriglobia bacterium
GATGAATCTGGAAGTATTCGCGGGCGAGCTTGCGGAGGATCATGCGCTCGACCCGCTCCAGGTCGAACAGCCCGTAGGCGAGGGCGGTCCGCAAGGCTTCGAGCAAGGGCGCGCGCGGATAGTCGTTGACCAACTGAAGCAAGCGGCGCAAGGCCAGCGTGGAGCGTCCCGGCGAGCGTTTTTTGAGAGCCTGCAGGTATTCGCCGACCTCCAGGAGTCTTTCCCGAAGGAGTTTTTCTTCCGGGGTTGAATCCGAGCGGGGAGAGGCGGGGCCGCGCGGGTAGCGATGTTCCGGCAAGCGATACTTGCGGCCGGTGGGCTCGATCATGCGCGAGTGCGTGGCGACGAGGCGTGGCCCTCGATAGATTTCAATTTGGTCTTTGGTCTGCCGCACTTCGACGTGGCGTCCGATGAGGTCGGCGGGGACGGACTAGCGATTGGTGTCAACGGAGACATACCCTTCCAGATCCACCAGGCGTGGTGGAGGAGATAGACGGAAGGCGCCCAGACCGGCAGCGGCTTCAGGTGGGATCGTTCGAGGGTGAACAGCTCGCCCGGACTGGTCTTGAGATCGTCGCGGAAACGGGCATTGACCTTGTCGCACCACTCGCGCGCCCCCTGGTTGGCATCGGTCCAACTGCGAAAGGAACGGCCCGCCAGGAAGTTGGTCTCGATATAGCGGAAGCTGCGCTCGACCCGGGCCGAGCGGTTGGCGTTGCCAATCGCATGAGCCTGGAAGCGGAAGCCGTAGCGGTCGGCGAAGGCGGCCATCTCCGGCACCGGCACCATGTCGCGGCCCGTGCCCTTCAACACCACGAGGTGAGTGTTGTCAATCAGGCAAGTTTCGCAGGCTCCCTGAAGATAATGAAGGGCGTCGGTGAGGAAGACCTTGCAATCGAAGCGTGTGAAGCTGGGGAAAAACTGAAAGAAGAGCATTCGGGAATAGCAGCAGACCAGCGAGGCCGTCTGTACAGGCTGTACGCGGCCGCCGATCTCGGCACGGTGCGGGGAGGTGTCATGCTGCATCTCCTGGCCGGGGCCAAAGCGATACTCCCCGACGGGTTTCTTCGGTTCGTGGCCAATGCCCTGACGCCGGCAGAAGGCGGTCAACGCCTGATAAGAGAGCTGAGCGCCGGAAGCGACGAGTTCTTCATGGACACGCACCAGGTTGCCTTTGCAGCGCACATACAGCTCCAGAATCTGGTCTCGGTAGGGCGTGGCTTTTTCCGGGCGCACCAGGGTGGGCACTTGCTCGGTAGCGGAGCGCAGGACGTCGCGTACCGCGGCCCGCGACACCTTCAGGGCCTGGGCGATGCTGCGGATACTATGCCCTGCTCGCGCAGCTTCAGAATCGCTGCTCGCGTGCTCTGGTCCAGCATGGCCCATCTCCTGGTGGAAGTGTTCGGCCAGGCGTTCAATCTCGCGCCGGCACTGGTCGAGCAGATCGGCCAAGTCCTGGCGGTCTTTCTCCGGAAGATTCCGCAAGATGCCGGCGCGCAGCCGCCGATCCGCTCGGCGCGCCGTGGCGCTGAGGATCTCAAGGTCGGCCAAAAGGCTGTCCGAAGGACCTGGCTCGACCGAGGGAGGAGCCTTGGCCTCCTTGTAACTCTTCAGAAAAACCAAGGGTGCTTCGAGCAGGTGCTGACGTGTCACCCAGTTGCCGCTCTGATAAGTGGTGTAGAGGATCCCCAGGTCACGGCTCGAAAGTCGGGTCGGCCCGATCGCTTCCACCAGTTCCAGACAGACTTGCCGGTTGGCGCGCGCCAACGGCACTAGATACTTCGCCGCCCCGTGGGCGCCCATCTCGCCTCGGCGGACTCGCTCTTGGATAGACTCGGGGAGTTCATGAACTAGCGCCAGCCGCCGGCTCACCCAACTCACCGAGTGGCTGAAGCGTCGGGCCAGTTCGTCCAGGGACAGTCCAAAGCGCTCGTGCAACTCGGCCAGCAACCAGCTTTGTTCCAGCGCCGTCTCCGGCTCGGCCGTCTGCATCAGGCGGGCGGCGATCAAGGCCTCGGCTTCTTCTCCCGGCCAGCAACCGGCCGTGACGGTGTCTCGGCCCAACCGGCGCAGAGCGCGGACCGGTTTGTAGCCATCGATCACCACGAACTGGTCGTCGGCAGTCTGCTTCACCACGACGATGGGAACCTGCTGACCGACTTCAGCCAATGAAGCCAGGAGCCGCCGCTCCGGTTCCGGTCGCACCACCTTCAGCCGCTCGTAGCCAAGCGCGAGTTGATGAAATTCCAGCTCCACGCCTTTCACCCTCAATGAAGAAGAAGAGAGAACGAGGCGGCGCCAACGTCGGCGTGGCTCGCTCCCCCTTCCTCTCCTGGTTGTGCGCAGGCTGAACTTACCCAGACCGAAAGACCGCATGCAATATGTGGGGACGATCTCGGCAGGCCTATCGCCGCAGGGGATGCCAGGCTCCACGGGTCTTGTTCCCTGGTTTCTGCTCCCGTCGTTCGCGCCAGCGCCTCTCCCGCTGCAGAACCCTTTCTAGCGCGTGACGACAAGCCGGACAACAGAACCGCTGCAGGGGCGATCGCCGGGTGCGATCAAACTCTACATAGCATCCCGGGCGGTCGCAGGAGCATGAAAAACAATTTCGTGGCGATGACCCTCGCAGCGGTGACGAGAGCGGTTTCTCGCGCTTGCCGTTCCCTTCGGCGCTCCCGGTAACGGCGGCTCTGAGCCTGCCGCTTCTGCTTGCCGTTCGTGGACTGCCGATAGCGACGCCGCGCCTTCCACTGTCTCCAGCGGCGGGCTTCCGTTTGGCACACCTCACTGCAATAGCGGGCCAGCGGCTGCTGCGGTCGGAAGACCCGCCCGCAGCCCTTCAGCAAGCAGACGCGGCGCCGGGGATGTCGAGCCCGCTGCTGCCCTCCTTGGGGTCGGGGAGTGCTCCGAGCACCGTGATTTTTGGCAGGAGTTAGCGAATCTTTATCCGGGCCCATGGGAGTGGCTGCTCCCAGAAGCTCAAGCCTCGAAGGGGACACCGCTTCCCCTTCGGGGCGCCCCCCAAACGAGGGCCAGAGCTCGAACCCGCTACCTTACCTCACTGCGATCAGATTAAAAGAAGTTGTTACCCTGAAAGCGGAGTCCGAAGGGTGAGGTGTGGATCACCCGCCGCGCTCGGCTGCCATGCGGGTCCACGGAGGGTACCACCCCGGGAGAAAGCGATCAGTGTTGGACGGTCATTCGAGAGCGGACATGCAAGAACCAGAACAGCGCCGCCAATGCCCCGATGCCGATGATACCCAAGTTGCTGGCGTGGCCCGCTCGATCCGGGATGACGCCCAGCCGGTTCAAAATGAGCGCCGTTTCGCCCGCGCTTACGAAAATCGCCCAGACGAGGGATGAATTCCGCCTGGCTGGTCGAATGATGTACAGCAGCCAAAAAAATGCTGCTATGGTCCAAACCGAGATTCTGCCGCCCCAGGTATGAGGCCCTCCCAGCCAGGCGGCGAGTTCGCTGCTGACCATAGGAACAAGTGGCCACAGAGTGTAAAACACGGCCACGGCGAGCCATACCCTTCGCGAGCGTAATTCCCAGCCGATGCGCTGCATTTCGCGCTTTTCCTTTTCGGCTTCGGGGGCGGCCGGCGCCGCCTTTCGCAGAGTTTCCAACGGTTTTGCCGCGGCGCGGGCCACGCGCTCGAAATCGGAATTTTCACGGAAGAAGTCCTCGACGAGGCGGCACGTATCCTCACTGGCATCGCCGGAAAAGTAGAGCGGCAGCAGATCCGTCACCACGTTGCGTGTCACATTCATGTCTCGTCTCCCGGTGAATCCGACTCGCGGCGCGCGGGGCCGCGAGCTTCCATCAGCCTCGCCCGCGCGCGGTGCACTTTCACTTTTGCGGCAGTGACGGAAATATCCAGAGCGGCCGCGATTTCCTCGTACGGCATATCGTCCAAAACGCGCATGAGCAGAATCGTGCGATCCATTTCGGGCAACTGATGGAGCGCCGCGAGCACCGCACCGAGCTCCTGCTGCTGTTCCAGCCGCGCCTGTGCGCTGATGCTGGCGTCCGGCTGATTTCCGTCAAGCTCGGCACGCCGCCACGAGTGTCGTTGCAAGTCGCGACAGGCATTCCGCGCAATCGTGAAAAGGAAACTTCTCACCGTCGGCTGACGAATCCGCTCGTGCGCCTGGAGGGCGCGCAGGAAGGTGTCCGCTGTGATGTCGTCAGCCATGGCCGGATCGCCGCACAGAAACAGAGCGAACCGCCGCACGGAGGGGGCATACTTCTTGTAGAAGCTCTCGAAATCCATCGCTCCGTCTGTCCCAAGGAATACGCAGAAGCGCCCGAAAGGTTACACTAAATCACAAGGCTCCGGTCCGTAGGCTTGGGCATCGTCAGTCCATCACTGTCCAGTTCTGTCCCTCGCCAGAGCCCCCTCACCCACAAATTCGGCTACAGAGCTAAAGAAGGGACTGCTTGGAGCGATGGGAGACCGCGCCTATCCGATCACCTTCTTGGGGTGGGTCAATTCTAGCGAGCAAAGGTGGGTCATTTCTAGCGAGCGCCTAAGGCTGAGAATGATAAAGCTCCACCAAAAAACGCTCCTTTGCATGTCATCCCCAGAGCTTGAGCCTAACTCGTGCGGCAAGCAGATCCCGTCCCCACATTCCGCATTTCACTGGATCGAATTCCGTTCTTGGCTTCGCTTCAACAGTGGCTGATTTATTCTAAGACAAATGGAGAGTATGAAGGTGAGGACCGCATGAAGGAGTTCAAAGGCAAAGTCGCAGTGATTACGGGCGCCGCGCCACACGGCTTTCGTAATACCGGGCTGGCGCTCGCTCGCTCGATTTCCGTAATAACTCCCAGCGGACTGGAGGATTATTTCATTGCTATCTCAAAATTTGGGCCAATGCCGCCAAGCCCAGCCGACCTTGCTAAACTCGCGGGGCCTTACGGACTCCTTTACTCCCGCCAGGTCACTAGAGTGGATCGAATCTAACGCGGGGTGCCCGCGTTTGACGGCGGCGATAATTTTGTCGGGATCGGCGGCTCGGGTGAAGGGCTTTGCGTCTAGCCAGATCATTCGGCGAAAGGCGCAGCGAGCATCAATTGCGATGCAGTCGGTATGGGCTGACCATGCAGAGTGCACCCGGCGGTGCGGGCGACCTCATCAGTCCAGGCCAGGATCTGCGCAGCAGGATTACGCCGACAATGCTCGACTAGGAGATCACGAAACGCCGATTTGAAATTTAATCGCGCATAGCTTGTAAGAATTTCTTCAAGTAACTGCGGGGGAACCTGATCGATACCCAGGCCAAGAAAGTCGAGCCCGGCAGCAGACCCCCGTGAGTGCTTTAGGATGAGACCCTTTGGCTCACGGCCAGGATATTCCCCTCGCTATCCTTGAACCAGGCAGTTTTCGCACCGCCCGCGCTAGCGATGCTGTTCTCCATCTTGATCCCTGGCATGTCATACTCCTCGAATACCACCCCTCTCGCTTTGAGTTCTGCAACTTCGGCGGCGACGTCCTTAACGGCCCAGAATGCGGTACTGGCCTTCGACGTGCCC
>DATJKY010000299.1:0-12053 GCA_035490955.1 Terriglobia bacterium
CGTCTGGCGCGGTCGGCTTTAGCCGCTGCCACCCCATCCCTCAGGGCCTAAAGGTCTTGGTGATCATTTGTGAGCTGCCGTGCGGCACGCCTGAAGGCGTGCCCTGGAGTTTCTACATTTTGGCTCGAATGGTTGGGGAGTTCGAGCCCCAAAAGGGGCGCCCTATCCCAGCCCAGGCCGGCGGCCTGGGTGGACACGCCAATCCCGCAAAGCGGGGACAGAAGCCCTGAAGGGGCGTTCGTGAGGTAGGCATGCCTCAATCCCTCTCTAAGCTCTACGTCCATCTCATCTTGAGTACCCAGCACCGGGAACCGCTGGCTGATGCCATCGGTTCGCGGCTCTCGGCACGCCTACTGGGCGACAGGGCTCAAGAACCAGGACTGTCCGGCGCTTAAGATTGGCGGCACCAGCGACCACGCTCATCGGCTTTTCCGTCGGTCGAAGAATCTAGCGTTGGCTGACGGTGGTGGAGAAAGTGAAGACCAGTTCCTCGAAGTGGCTTAAGACTCAGGCCAGAACCTTGCAGTCGTTTCATTAGCAGAACGGCTAGGGGGGTTCGGTGAGCCCGGCGGAGGTGGATGCGGTGGCCGCGTATATCGAAGGGCAGGAAGAACATCATAGAGTGGTGAGTTTCTAGGACGAATATCGGAGGTTTCTGAAGGACTAGGAGGTGGAGTACGACGAACGATACGTGTGGGATTGAGGGACTCGCCCCTTCAGGGCTGGCTGTGATGGAGGGCCTCTTTTGACCCAGGCCGTTGGCCTGGGCTGGGATAGGCCGCCCCTTTGGGGCTCGCAAATGTAGAAACTCCAGGGGCGCGCAAGCGCGCCTTTCAAGCGCGCTGCAGAACTCCCTCATTCTCTGGTATACTCCAGCCGATTGTCGCTGCCGGAACTCATAATTGGAGCGTCCATGATGCCGCACCTGCTCGGAACGAACCCAAGGAACTCGCCCTTGGGAGTGAGGTTAGCCACAGCGCTGGCATGGGCGACGGTGTGTGGTTTGGCGGGCAAGGGGAAGGTGACGGCCGCAGATTTTCCACAGGCCGAGATTACCAACGGCCAGATCCGCGTAAAGCTATACCTGCCCGATGCCAAGAACGGCTACTACCGGGCCACCCGGTTCGATTGGTCGGGGGTTATTGCCAGCCTCGAGTATAAGGGACACAACTATTATGGACCATGGTTTGACCGGGTGGATCCGAAGATCCACGATTTTGCTTACGTAGGGGCGGAGCTTGTGGCTGCGCCCTGTACGGCGATCTCGGGTCCGGTGGAGGAGTTCCAGACCAATCGAGCGGCGCTGGGATGGGAAGAGGCCAAGGCTGGCGGAACCTTTGTCAAAATCGGGGTCGGGGTGCTTCGAAAAGACGATGCGAAGTACGATTTTGTCAAACTGTACGAGATCGTGGACCCCGGGAAATGGACGGTCAAGAAGGATCGCGATTCCGTCGAGTTCACGCAGGAACTGGCCGATCCATCTTCGGGTTATGGTTATACCTACCGTAAGACGGTGCGGCTGACAGAAGGCAAGCCGGAGATGGTGTTGGAACATAGCTTGGAAAACACCGGCCGCCGAACGATCCAAAGCACCGTCTACAACCACAATTTCCTCGTACTCGACCAGCAGCCTCCCGGTCCGGATTTTGCAATCACCGTTCCCTTCCAGATCGAGCCACCACGTCCACTTAGCAGCCACCTCGCCGAAATCCGCGGGAACCAGATCGTCTACTTGAAGGTGCTGGAGAATAAGGATGTTCTGGAAACCGGCCTGCGAGGCTTTGGCGATAGCCCCAAAGACAACGAGATCCGCATTGAGAACAGCAAAGTGGGCGCCGGCATGAGAATCCGCGGCGACCGTCCGCTATGGTTCGAAAACCTGTGGTCAATCCGGAGGGTGCTCGCGATGGAGCCGTTCATTGCGATGACCATCGAACCGGGCCACGAATTCACGTGGAGAATTTGGTACGAGTATTACACTCTTCCCTCGCCCACAAAGTGAGCACACGCTGATGCCACTGCACCATAAGGCCGCCGTCAGATCGCAAATGCTGGATGAGATTTACGCTTCGCACGATCTCTCCGTAAGTGTGCCGAAGTTTAAGTTCCCCAGCAGTCCCCAGGATCCCCGGCACGCCTACGCCATTGTTCACGATGAACTGATGCTCGACGGCAACTCTCGCCAGAACCTGGCCACGTTTTGCCAGACTTGGTCTGAGCCGCAGGTTGCGCAGTTGATGGCGGAGTGCGTCGATAAGAATATGATCGACAAGGACGAGTACCCGCAGTCAGCCCAGATCGAAGCACGCTGTGTCCACATGCTTGCCGACCTGTGGAACTCTCCTGATTCGGTGAACACCATCGGCGCGTCCACCACGGGTTCGAGCGAGGCTGCCATGCTGGGTGCCTTGGCGCTGAAGTGGAAGTGGCGCGAGAACAGGCAGGCTCAGCGCAAGCCCACAGACCGTCCCAACCTGGTAGCCGGGCCGGTGCAAGTGTGCTGGCACAAATTCTGCCGCTACTGGGATGTGGAACTGCGCGAGATCCCGCTGGAAGGCGATCGCCTGCTGATGACGGCTGGGCAGGTGATCCAGCATTGCGACGAAAACACCATAGGGGTCGTGCCCACGCTCGGTGTGACTTTTACCTGCCAGTACGAGCCGGTGGAGGAGATCAGCAAGGCGCTCGACGAACTGCAAACGCGCAACGGGCTAGACATTCCCATCCACGTCGATGCCGCAAGCGGCGGATTTCTGGCGCCTTTCATCCAGCCCGACTTGGTGTGGGACTTCCGCCTGCCACGCGTGAAGTCCATCAACACCTCGGGACACAAGTTTGGCCTCGCGCCGCTGGGTGTGGGCTGGGTGATCTGGCGCGACCACACCGACCTGCCCAATGACTTGGTGTTTGAGGTGAACTACCTGGGCGGCAACATGCCGACCTTCGCGCTCAATTTCTCGCGACCGGGCGGCGAGGTGATCTGCCAGTACTATAACTTTCTTCGCCTGGGGCGCGAGGGGTACCGGAGGGTTCACCAGGCTTGCCACGACACCGCTGTGTACCTGGCCCAAGAAATCGCAAAGCTTGGGCCATTCAAAATCATCTACGGTGGGACCGGCGGTCTGCCCGGGCTCTGCTGGACCCTTCAGGACGGGGCGAATCCCGGCTTCAGTCTCTATGACTTCGCCGACCGCCTGCGCAACCGCGGCTGGCAGGTGCCGGCGTACTCCATGCCCCCCAACCGCAGCGATCTTGTTGTGCAGCGCATCCTGGTTCGCCATGGCTTCAGCCGGGATCTCGCTGAGCTGCTGCTTGACGACTTCCGGCGCACTCTCGATTACTTTGCCGAGCATCCTGTGGCGACACCTCTCGCTGAGCACGAGGCGGGCGGACACAACCACACGGGCCGGTTCAGGAAGAAACACGCAGTCGGATAGCCCTGTTCCGTCAGAAGCTGTGAAAAAATCGCCATCTCGCGGCCGCCGTGGCTCCGCTGCTTGCTCTCCAGAAACTACCCGTAAGTTGTCGATTCTCGGTTGAACGAAGGGGGTAGTTTCCGGGGGTATGGACCCGCCGTCGGCCGGCGGAGACTGTGCGGAAACCGTGGAGCTGCGCCGCCCGCCGGCCGATGTCTTCGACCTTGCTCTGAAGGAGTAAAGAGCACTACTCTTACTGTAGGGAGGGTTGGTAAAGATGCGCCGATCCAGTGTGATCAGCAGCAAAGGTCAGGTGACGGTGCCACAGGAGATTCGCATCCGCTTGGGGCTGAAAGAAGGGGATAGAGTCGAGTTCGTCGTCGAGGGAGGAAACACGATCATCCGTCCCGCTCGCTCCGCGGAGAATCCCTTTGAAGCCTACGCCGGGATACTGCGAGGAGCCTTTCCGGGTGGGGTTCGGGAGATCAACGCCTGGGTTAACGAGATGCGGCGACACGCGCGCCCGCGGCGATGAGAACGGCGGTCGATACCAATGTTATCTCGGCCTTGTGGTCCGGAGAGCCTGCGTCCCGAGGGATGGCCGAGTTGCTGGGTCGGGCCCAGAGCGAGGGCGGGCTGGTGATCTCGGCTCCCGTGTACGCCGAACTGCTAGCGTATCCCAGTGCGACGCGCACCTTTGTACGGCAGTTTTTGGAAGCAACGCATGTGGTGACGGACTTTTCGCTGGACGAAGCGGTATGGCAGGCAGCCGGGGGAGCTTATGCCGCCTATGCTCAGCGGCGGCGAAGATCCAAGGACGCCTCGCCGAAACGCTTGTTGGTCGATTTCATCGTGGGTGCGCACGCGACGTTGAAAGCAGATCGTTTGCTCACGCTGGACGCGGACCGCTACAAGCTTGCCTTCCCTAAGCTCCTCACGCTGCCGTAGCTCCCCGAGACGTTGCGGAGCCCTATCAATCCTCGCTTGTTCAATCGGGAGAAAAGCGGTGAACCCAAAGTCCGAAAGACATCTGGTCGGCCCGCAAGCAGCACTCTCGACTACTTTGCCGAGCATCCTGTGGCAACACCTCTCGCTGAACACGAGGCGGGCGGTCTCACGCTCAATGTGTCAGACTTCAGCCGTTTCGACGGCCTCATTGCTGTGCATCCGAGCCGCCTTTAGAAGACTTTCTTGCGGGCAGGCTCACATAACCCGTCGGGGAACTAAATGTGGATCGCGTCAAGCCGCACGCCCTGACCGGCGACCGCGTACCATCGCCGTCGCCAGGGTCCCGAACAGCGAACCCGCCACGATGGTGAACGCTACCCACCAGACGAGCTGAGGAATGAAGGCCGCTAAGAAATACATTTCCAGCTTCGACTCGCCCGGAACCGCGGTACTGTAATGGCTTTGCCAGCCGGCCCAGGTCGCCAGCGCCATCACCATGGCCACCGGGATGCGCGCGGCGTAGCCGTAAGCCAGCAACACCCTAAACAGCGAAGGCCACGTGGGCCACTGGAGAATGCCGCCCAATGCGGCCATCGCCCACATCACGACGACTCCCCGCAAGCCCCGGATGAATCCTCCGTTGAAGAGATAGAAGCCAGCGGCCAACAAGATTGCGCCCAGGATCGCCTGGGCGATGGCGTGCGCGAGATGAGCCGCTCCTTGTCCTGCTCCAGAGAGCTTGAGGGCGAAGTAGATACCAAAGACTGGCGCCAGCCACACAATCCCCACCACAGACAGGAAGCCGCCCTGTTCAGGGTTGAACCACGTCTTCGACCAGTGCTCGAGCTCGCCGGCGAGGCGCAGCAAGGTGACGGCCAGAGTGACGACGCCCGGCAGCAGGATGAGTCTCGGAATCGAAAACGGTACAGGCGATTTCATCTCGGATATGACAAATCGGCTGCCACCGCCTCCCGCGGCTCTGCCGCCTGCTGTGCGGAAAGCCTACGGCTTTCCGGCAAGCGGCTGATTAAAAGAAGTCTAATCTTAAGCCTGACCTCCGGAAGGGCTGAGCCCTTCCGCACAGCAGGCGGCACAGCCGCGATTTTCTCACAGCAGGGCGGCAGAGCAGCGGAACTCCGAATTGCCAGTTTTCACACGCTCTCCTCCCCCAAGGGGGCCCAAGGGGGCGAGGGCTGTGGTCGGTGTGTTTTCACGGCTGCGTAGTGGGCTTTGGTTCATTTCGACCATTCAGGACGAGCATTTGCGCTCTGATGCTTTTTGGAAAGGCTTTGAGATATCGCTCATTCGTCCGCTGTAGCATCACGGCGTCGTGGCTCTCAGCATAGAACTTCGCGAGCTCGAGATAAGGCTGTTCCAGGAGTGGATCCAGTTGCACGGCTTTCTCGAGGTTATCCACGGTTTTCTGTTTATCGTGCAATGCCTTCCCGGCGAGGCCCGCGTGAAGGTAGTTCAATGCGTTGTTCGGTTCGATCTGAATGGCCCGCTCGAACACCCCGGCGGCAAAGCTCGCTTGCCCGGCCGCCAGGAGTGCGTTACCGATCCCCGCGAGTACCTGAGGATCATCCGGCAAGTCGGAGCAGCAGGCATAGAGCAGCTGAAACCCCTGATTGACCAGGGCAGGAGACTCCCGTCGATCACCGACCTTAACATAGGCCAGCCCAAGATTCCGCTCTGCCAGTGCTGCCGGAGGATCATGCCACGCCACAAGAGTGGGCAGCTCCTCGGTGCCGGTGGTGCCAGATTGTGGCAGCGGTCGTCGTGAGATGCGGTGATCCGTGAACACCGTGTGAGCCCCATCGGTCACCGGGCGAAGCGGCATGTGACAGCGGATACAGTCATCGCTCGGCTTCGGATGGGACTTGAGCAGTGCGACACCATGGCACGAGAGGCAACGATCGCGAAAATAAGTCTTGGGGTCCGCCGGCTGTAAGTGCGGGTCATGGCAGGTCCCACACCACAGCTTGCCCTGGCTCCTCCGCGCGCACGTGCTCAAGGCAAGCTGTTGCACCTGGCTGACCACCTTCAGCGGATTCGGGCGCGAGGGGTCTTGCGAGGCTGCAGAAACGTACACGGTGTATACGTCTTCCAGGTTCTGGCCGGGACGAAAGTCGCTGAGCCGCTTGCCCGGATTGGGCACTCGTTCTTCTCCGATGAGGTGGCACTGCTCGCAAACGCTGTCGCGGGCCCGGGGTGACAGGTTTGCGGGATTGACGATCGAACCCGGCACGGGACTACTTAAATGAGCTGCTAGCGGCCCGTGGCAGCGTTCGCAACCGATGGCCTCGGCTTCAAAGGGAGGGTTCTGATAGGTATTCCAGGTTCCCGGTACCGGGAGGGCACGCCCCGAATGGCATACGAGACAATCCGGGGTGACAGGACGGTCAAAGTCGGGAGCTTTCGAGTTCTCATACCCGGGCGACATGTCCCAGCCGCGGCCAGAGAAGTAGCCGATGGGCGATTGGAAGAGATGATCTTGGAGGTCGATGAGGTAGGCAAAAGCATGGGTTCCCGAGCCGATCTGATACGCTATCTGGTACTCCCCACTGGCTCCGTTTCGCTCTAACCGCTGGACCATTCCTGAATCACTTGATTCTATGGAGAATCGAGTATCAGACAGCGCATGGGTAAACCTCCCGGACGTCACTCGTGTGGGTGGCCCGGCGGAGTGGGCCATCTGCGTCACGCTGTATCCGGTGGCTTCTTTGGGGTGACACTGAACGCAAGGGTGAGCGCACCAGCACGGAAGGACGGCTGTCACAACCATGGCCAGGACCGCCCCGACGCGCGCTTTCCAAAGCTGGAAATTCTTGGCCTCCCACTTGTAGCCCCAGTAAGCCCCGTTGCCGGGTTTGGGCCCATAATGTTCGGTCTTTTTGTTTTCGTAGCCCATCGGCGGTAGGCCTCGCGACAGTTGCGAACGCGGAGGACGCGGATAGTATAGTCTTCCGTCTTGATACAAGCGACACGTCAGTAGCCGACGCAGAGGCCGAACTCGGGCGGGTCGATACCCTGGAGCCGCTTGACGTTCCCGGCGCCAGTCGCTGCGAGGCCAGGGAGAGCCGCGAGAATCCTCATCGCAGTATACAGTCGATGGTCTTTAGCGGGAAGTGATAAACTGGCGCCTATTGCCTTGGGTGAGGGGCATGCGTCTCTCGGTTGGAATTCGACTGGGCCCTTATGAGATCCTGTCACTGCTCGGCGCGGGCGGGATGGGAGAGGTGTACCGCGCCCGCGATGTCCGGCTCGGCCGCGAGGTGGCCATCAAGACCCTCCCCTCGGATCTGGCTCACAATCGTGAGTTTCGCGAGCGCTTCGAGCGCGAGGCGAGGACGCTCTCGGCACTCTCTCATCCCAACATTTGCACCATGTACGACATCGGCGAAGTCGGGGACGTCAGTTTCCTGGTGATGGAATACCTGGAGGGCGAGACCCTGGCGGCGCGCGTCGTGCGGAAACCACTGCCGCTCCCTGAGTTGCTGGAGATCGGGAGCGACATCGCGGACGCCCTTTCCAAGGCGCACCAGCGCGGCGTGATCCACTGCGACCTAAAGCCGGCGAACGTCATGCTGACGCGCGACGGCGCCAAACTGCTGGACTTTGGTATTGCGCGCGACATCTCCACGGTGGTGGCGGTGGCGGCTGCGGCCGAGACCCGTACCTGTTCCGGGCCTGTGTCCTCACAGGGCAGGATCATCGGCACCTTCCAGTACATGTCGCCGGAGCAGTTACAGGGGCGCGCCGCCGACGCGCGCACCGACGTTTTCAGCTTCGGCGCCGTGCTCTACGAGGCCGCGACTGGGAAGGCTGCGTTTGCCGGCGAAAATCAGGCCACCATCATCGCCGCAGTGCTGGAGAAGTCGCCGACGCCACCCCGGGACCTGCGCAAAGACATGCCGCCATCGCTCCAGGCCGTCGTACGCCGCTGCATGGAAAAAGACCCCGAACGCCGCTGGCAGTGCGCCGCCGATGTGGCGAGCGAGCTGCGGAGGATCGCCCAGGCACCGGAACGCCGCGCCCCAGCCGTGTCCGCGAAGGGAACCCACCGCGAGCGCATCGCCTGGATCGCGTGTTGTGCGGCGTTGCTGGTGGCGAGCTTGGTGTTCGGCTGGCGTTGGCACTCCGGCCGGACGGCGCGACTGGTGGTGCGCTCGGCCGTGCTCGCTCCCGACGGCGCGCGCTTCGCCTTCGTGGGGGATGTCGGCGGTCCGCCCGTGCTGTCGCCGGACGGACGCTTCCTGGCCTTTGTCGCCGCTAATGGGGCGGGCGAGAACCAGCTTTATGTGCGCCCGCTGGGATCGAACACGGCGAGCGTGATCTCCGGCAGCGAGGGTGCAAGGTTTCCGTTCTGGTCGCCGGACAGCCGGTCGCTCGGCTTTTTCGCCGACCACAAGCTAAGACGTGTGGACATCGCCGGCGGAGCGCCGGTTTCGTTGTGCGAAGTCGACAAAGCTCGCGGAGGCGCTTGGTCCAGCAGCGGCCTGATCGTGTTCGCTTCCAACGTGCGCGGCGGCTTGTCGAAGGTCAGCGATCAAGGCGGAAAACCGACGCCGCTGACCAAGCTCGAGGAGCCGCAGCACACCACCCACCGCTGGCCTTACTTTTTGCCCGACGGAAACCATTTCCTCTACCTGGCCGCCAACCACCTGCAGCAGAGCGAAGGTGCCGCCATCTATTACGCGGCGCTCGACGGCAGCGTCAACAAGGTGCTGCTCCACACCAAGGGCAACGCTGTCTTTGCCAACGAACACGTGCTGTTCGTGAATGGGACCGAGTTACTGGCGCGTCGTTTCGACGTGAAAAAAGGCGAGTTTACAGGGGAGACGGTGTCGTTGGCCTCAGATGTTCTTTACGATCCCGGCGTGTGGCGCGGAATGTTCACGGCATCGGAGGCTGCGCTCCTCGCTTATCAACCTGGTGGAATCGCCAGCGATCAGAGCGTGCTCGAATGGGTGGACCGCAGCGGCAAGCCAAAGCAACAGATCGGGGACAAACGCTCGCAGACTGCAGTCCGCCTGTCCAGCAGCGGCCGCTGGGTGATGATCATCGAATCGAGCGCCCCCGGCGGCGCCGACCTGTGGGTGCTGAACACGGCGAATGGCGGGCATCGACGGCTTACGTTCAGCGGCGACGTCAGCTCCCCGGTGTGCTCACCGGACGAGCGCTGGGTTGCGTACACGCGGGCATCGCGACAGGCGCAAGGGATCTTTCGCCGTCTGCTGAGCGGCGCGGGGAACGAGGAAGTGCTGCTGCACACCAGTGAACCGGTGATCGCATCGACCTGGTCGCCCGACGGGAAGTACCTCGTCTTCGACCGCGACACCGGCGCCGCCCACACCGGTCGCGACCTCTGGCTGCTGCCCATCGAAGGCGAACGCGTGCCGCGACCGCTGCTCGAGACCAACGCGGATGAATCGGAGGCGAGGGTCTCGCCGGACGGCCGATGGATTGCCTATACCTCGACGGAGAGTGGGCCGCAAGAGGTGTATATCTCGCCTTTTCCGAGTATGAGCATTAGGCAGCAGATCTCGACGGCGGGCGGCTTTTCAGCGCGCTGGCGCGGGGACAGCAGAGAGATCTTTTACCTCAGCCCTAATTTCACGGTACACGCCGCGCAGATGCAGCTTGCCGGCGACCATTTTGAGGTGGCAGAGGTCACGCCGCTTTTCCGAGCTGACCTCCGTTCCCTCCTACTAGGTTCGGCGTACGACGTTGTGCCCGACGGCCAGCTCTTTCTGCTGAACTCACCCGGCGAAGAACAGGTCGGGCCCGTGAAGCTGGTCCAGAATTGGCCAGTAGAGGCAGCGCCGAAGGAGTTTTGAAGCGAGTCTAGGTTTTAGTGGGTCAGGGCTTGCAGACTCGAGCGTGGGTTCGCGCTTGAAAGGGTCTCGCCCTGTGTGCGGAACTCATGCCTTTCCCACACAAAAGGAAGCATGTGATGACAAAGGGGCTCTGGGGACCGGTTGCGCTGGTGGCGGCGATAATGTGTGGGACAATTATCGCTTCGGGCCAATCAGCCGACGTCAAGGCTCTGGGAGTCCGTAAGTTGCTGGTCGCCTCCCGGGACCTCGCCGACCCTAATTTTGCCGAGTCGGTGGTCCTGCTGATCCAATACGACCAGCGGGGCGCATTCGGTCTGATCATCAACCACCGTACTCAGGCGCCCATTTCACGCCTCCTCCAGGATCTGAACGCGGCGAAGCACGGGGCCGACCCCATCTACATCGGCGGTCCCGTCGAGATGGCCAGGGTGTTTGGGTTGTTCAAGTCACCGAAGAGACCCGATGAGGGTACCTCTGTCCTCAGCGGGGTTTACTTGGCGGTCAGCAAAGCGCTTCTCGAAAAGGCCTTGGCCGCGAGTTCCAGTTCCGGCGATCTGCGGCTTTATCTGGGTTACTGCGGCTGGGGTGGCGGGCAATTGGAGAATGAGGTCAGGCAAGGTGGGTGGTGGATTTTTGAGGCTGACGCCGGCTTGGTCTTCGATCCTGACCCCGGTTCAGTTTGGTCCCGGCTCATCGCTCGGACGGAACAACAGATAGCCGGAACCCAGTCAAGAGGAAAGACAAACACCGACTGGCCGAGAGCCGGATCTGATCTCCAGGTTGAAGCCAGTGCTCTTTCACCGGCATCCCGTCGACGAAGGTCCCGTTGCGGCTGCCCGATTCTGTGAGCTTGTAACTTTCTTGCCGACCTTCATCCTCCCGTGCAATCCCAATGGGTAGTAGTCGGCGCAAATCTCGACCCACCCTACTACCATCCTTTGGATCTTTTCTACTACAACCCGTGCTCAAGCTTTCCGGATCCCAAAAATCCGGAGCCTTCGGTGTGTGGAAGCGCGGGCGCAGGAACGCCCACCGAACTCGAGCGGGTGTAGCGCAGGGCTCGCTGTTCAAGCCCTGCGGCTTTTCAATGTCTTTTGTCTTTCTTTGTTTGAAAAGCGTACGCAGAAGGGCATGGAAAGGCCGCAGGGTTACAAATCGAACCCTGCGCTACAAGCCCCGCGGCTTTTCCAGGTCTTGGTTCGTCACTGCGGGTTCGGAATGACCCACGCGTAATACCCACAAGTCCACTGATGTGCCCCGCGCGGAAACGAAATGGAAGAACCGCAGGGTTACAAATCGAACCCTGAGCGAGCAAGTGTAGCGCAGGGCTCCCTGTTCAAGCCCTGCGGCTTTTCAAGGTCTTTTGTCTTTCTTTGTTTGAAAAGCGTACGCAGAAGGGCATGGAAAGGCCGCAGGGTTACAAATCGAAGCCTACGCTACACCTCAAGCCCTGCGGGCTTTTCCATCTGTTGGTTCGGCACTGCGCGTCCGGAAGACCAGCCTTAATACGAAACGAAGTGGAAGAGCCGCAGGGTTAAAAATCGAACCCTGCGCTACACCTCAAGCCCTGCGACTTTTCGAGATCTCTTGTCGCACTTCGCCGGTCCTATATCTTTGCCGGTGTCTCGCTTGTTTTTTTTTTGCCCTCTCCGCCTTCGAGAAGAACCTTGAAAAACTGAAAGCCCTCACGCAAAGCCGCCAAGCCGCAAAGATCCGAAAGCAAGACTCCTTTGTTTGCTTTGCGACCTTGGCGCCTTTGCGTGAGACTGTTCGGTTTTCCAACGATTTCTTCACACCTCAGAGGCCTGGAATCAAAAATTACCACCCGCTTTTTTTCTGAGCCGATTTT
>DATJKY010000300.1:0-12014 GCA_035490955.1 Terriglobia bacterium
AATTAAGCTGTTTATTTACAATTGCCTGGAAATAGGACTTCTGAAGCTGACCTCCACACCCCAGTGCCGAACAGCATCCATCGTCGACTCGCGCGGACATGCGATAGGGTGGCCCGCAGCCGCGCCTTCACCAACAGGGCCGGGTGAGAGGGGGTCGGGAAAAAGTTGCCGAATTTATGAAACGACGTACTAAGCCATTTAGAAACAGTAAGCTGCACATAAGAGCCACGATGTTATTGAAAATAAAGGGTACTTTTATGGAAGCCACGATGTCGTTGAAAACAATCCGACTTAACTAGCCAAAAGGCTCCGGCAAGTTGTAGGGGCTTGCCCGGCCAAGGCCGACCCAAGGATCGGCCCATCCGAATTCAGCATTGCTACCTGCTCGGATCCGCCAGTGCCATTTGAGGCCTGTTGGAAGTAGTGACGCGAGGCCAGTAGGTGAATGCCTGGAGGACAGCGATCCCCAACCCGAGTAGTATGACGGCAAAGTTCAGCCACCCGCCGACGTAAGGAATATCGATGGCCACAAAGACGATGAAAAGCCCTAAGAGCAGGCTTAAGGCAAATGAAGACGAGTGACCCGCCTGAGGTTTAAGAATTCCCTGGCCGATGAGAGCGCCAACGAAGACCTTGGCGAGATACAGCCCTGCCAGCCACGTGAACAGCGTTAGGATAGCGATGGGCAGGCCTACAAGGGTAAAGGCCAGAAGCAACGCCGCGACGGGGGCGGCAGCAAGGACCAGAAAACCTACGCCCGCGGCTTTCAGCAACGCGCGACCCTCAGGAGCGGCGTGGAGTCCCTCAAAAGCGGCAAGCGGGCCCGGCCTGTCCAGTGAAGTGCGGAAGAGCGCAGGGAACAGCCAAGCGATCAAGAGGCCGGTGATCAAGGCCGCCACCAGTTTGACCGCCTCCCAGAAGTAGTACTTTGGGCCCGTGTAGCGGCTGGGTTGAGGCTTTTGAATCTGAATATCAGTCTTGCCGCCTACAGTCACACCGGGGTTCAAATGAACGTGGTCTTTGTCTCTCACGTACAGCCTGAGGTCTCCGCCCACGCCTCCGGGAGGTGCCAGGGTGATGTCGCCGACGTGGGCTTGAAAATCGCGCCCGACTTTCCCTTCCACGTGAGCGTTTTCCCCAAATAGAAGTACGTCGCGTCCCACCGCGCCCTGGAAACGACCGTTGCCGGTGCCGGCAATTACGTCACCGCCCACTCGGCCACTGTCATTGATCTCCAAGACTTCATGCACCAACGCGTAGATATTGCGGTCCACCGTGCCGCGCAGGTCGAATGCCTGGGTGATGCCGTATAGATTGCCCTCGGTGTTGCCGCGGAAATTAACAGTCTTGGCGAGGCAAAGGACGTCACCTTTCACCGCGCCCCTCACGTTGACGCTTCTGGCGGAGACGACGAGATCGCCGTTAACGGTACCGTCTATGTCCACCGTGTCTCCGGCGGCGATCAGCGTGCCGTCAATTGTTTCGTTCCTGCTGACTGTCACCCTACCTTGGTGGCGGATCTCGATGGCGGACCCGGACGAAGGTAGCAGTAACACCATCGCCGAGCCCGCGAGTATCATAGCCGAAAGCGAACTCCGGCGCTTCACCAGCAGGTAGAGCACGACGAGAGAAGATAAGCCCAAAATGATCACGCCAAGGGCGGTGACGATGGTGTTTAGCATGGTTACTCCTTCGCTGGCATCGGCCAGAGACATGGTGAAGCTCAAGAGCAGACTGAGCAGCGTGCTGGGATGAAACGGATTCAGCCAGTCAGCGGTACTCGGGACCAGCTCCTGCAACCAGCCGGCTGCCTGGTCGAGGATCAAAACCAGACCCACCGCGGAGACAACGGTCCAAAGGAGGCTGAGGCCGATGCGGGGCCTTTCAGGGCGCTCTTCTTCAGAGCGAAGCACGTCCTCAAGCGCACGGCCCTCGATGCGGAGCGCATCCACCAATGCCCGGCAACGCGGGCAAACAAACAGATGCGTCTCGAGCAGACGCGCTTCGTCGGCGGGCAATTCGCGATCGACATACATCGAATACTTCAGTTCGGAAAAGCAGTTCATGGTTTCACCCCGGCTGTAGCGCCCGGGCTCGTAGCCGCGAGGGCCTTGGGGTTTAAGCGCGACCGGCCCAGAGCGCGGCGCAGTTCCAGCTTCGCCCGAAAAATCAGCGTAGCGACGTGGGCGCGCGTCAGTTCCAAGGTGGCGGCAATTTCGTCATAACTCAGTTCGTTGTAGTACCGCAAAGTGAGCGGTAGGCGGTAGCGCTCAGGGAGCGCGGCCACGGCGCGGCGGACCTGGTCCCGTGACTCGGCCGTGAGCACTTCCTGCAGGGGCGATGGCGTGGCTGAGGCCGGTTCGGGCGCGTCGGCCTCTGACGGTTCAAACAAGCGAACCTGCACCTTGCGCTTGCGCAGCAGGTCGACGCAGTAGTGGCTGGTGACGCTCATCAACCAGCGCGGGAAGGGCAGGGAGGCGTCATAAGTGTTCATGGCACGCGGTAGTCGAGTAAACACCTCACTGGCGGCATCTTCGGCCTCGGTTTCCGAACCCAGCAGATACCGGCAAAGCCCGAAGACACGGCGGTGAAAAAGCCGGTACAGAGCAGCCAGAGCTTCCTTATCGTCGGCGCCGGCCCGTTTCGCCAGCGCGCTCAACGTAGCGTCGTCCAGGCGTTCACTCACGGCGCTCTCACTGAGGAACTACGTTCCGCGTCAGGAGAAGTTTCAAGCGCCTCAATTGTATCCGACCTGGCAACTCCACTGCCGCGTTAGGTGAGTGCGGGTGCTTAACGGGAACTGGGGTCCAAGAGATGGAGAATTGAACACACAAAGGGGCTCTGCTGCTCTAGGAAAGGCAGAGCCTTTCCTAGCACGCTTTAGGCGCGCCGAACGCAGTGGGCTTGCGACCCAAGGCCTTTAGGCCCTGATTTTTGGGCGGACAGCGACTAAAGCCGACTGGAGGGAGGGCCGCTCGCGGCACGGCTGAAGTCGTGCCCTGATACGCACAACCGCCAGTTTACAGACTCTTCGGCCCCGCCGCGAAGTGCGCTTCAACATTTTCAACAACTTATTCTTGGGCTTCGGTAACGGCATCAAAGCCCGCCCGATTGCAAGGAACACCAGCCTTGCTCGTCGCTCCTGCAGAAACCGCTGTGCCCTCGTCACAGGAAGTAACGCTCCTTTTGCTTGCACGCCAGGTAGGCAGCGTGTGCTGCTCGCACCGATTCCATTTGGGAGACTTCGGCAATAGGGACGTCCCACCACGACTCGTACCCCGGCACGCGTTGGTCGATGTCAACTTCGATCACCACCACGCTGGTGCGCGGATGAGAGCGCATGGCCGTCACTGCCTCGGCAAGCTCCTCGCGCGTTTTCGCCCGTACCGCCACAGCTCCCAGGCTCGCGGCGTTAGCGACGAAATCGATGGGAAGGGTTTCACCCGCCAGCTCTCCGTTGCGGCGATATCGATACTCCGTACCGAAGCCACCGCTTCCGCACGAGCGACTGAGCCCGCCAATGCTGGAGAATCCGTGATTGTCGACAACGATGACGTTCAGCTTGTAGCCTTCTTGAATCGAAGTCACGATCTCCTGCGCCATCATCAAGTAGGAACCGTCACCCACCAGGACGTACACCTCACGATCCGGATCAGCCATCTTTATCCCTAAACCTCCGGCGATCTCATAGCCCATTGTCGAATAGCCGTACTCGAGGTGATAACCCTTGGGGTCTCGGGTCCGCCAGAGCTTGTGCAGGTCGCCGGGAGCGCTTCCGGCAGCATTCACCACTACGTCGCGGGGCTGGCTCAGAGTATTGATGACGCCGATCACCTCTCCCTGGCTGATCGGTGGTCCGTGCCGCAGGTTGTAAATCCGTTCGACCTCCTGGTCCCATTCGGCTCGCATCTGATTGACGCGCGCGCTGTACTCACGATCCACATGAAAGCCCTGGAGCACCCGGCTCAACTCTTCCAGTGCAACCTTGGCATCGGCAACCAAAGGCAGGCCCGAATGCTTGTAGGCATCAAATTCGGCGACGTTGATGTTGATGAAGCGGACCTTCGGGTTCTGGAATGCCGTCTTCGACGCAGTGGTGAAATCGGTGTACCGTGTTCCCACGCCAATCACCAAGTCTGCTTCCCGCGCGAGGATATTCGCACCCGGCGTGCCCGTCACTCCCATGGCGCCAAGGGCTTGGCCATGACTGTAGCAGAGCGATCCCTTCCCCGCCTGCGTCTCGGCAACAGCAATCCCGGTCTGGGCCGCAAAGCGCGACAACGCCTCCGTGGCTTCGGAATAGATAGCGCCACCCCCGGCGATGATGAGCGGGCACCGGGAGAAGCGAATACTCTCCGCCGCGTTGCGGAACGCTTCAGCGTCACCCCGCGGGCGGAGTACTCGCCAGACGCGCTTCTCGAAAGCCTCGGCAGGATAATCGAACGCCAGAGGCTGCACGTCCTGGGGGAGCGCCAAGGTTACCGTTCCAGTCTCCGCCGGTGAGGTCAGTACTCGCAGGGCCTCTGGGAGCGCGGTGAGGATCTGCTCCGGGCGTTGGATGCGGTCCCAATAGCGGGATACAGGCTTGAAGCAATCGTTCACCGAAATGTCCTGCGAACTCGACGACTCCAACTGCTGGAGGACTGGAGCCACGTTGCGCCGCGCGAAAATGTCACCGGGCAGCAGTAGGACGGGCACCCGATTGATCGTCGCTGCGGCCGCTCCCGTGATCATGTTGGTGGCGCCCGGGCCGATCGACGTGGTGCACACCAGCGTCCGCAAACGGTTGCTCATCTTGGCAAACGCGGCCGCGGTATGCACCATAGCCTGCTCGTTGCGGCACAGGTAATAACGGAAATCGGGATTCTGCTGCAGTGCCTGCCCGATCCCCGTCACATTGCCGTGTCCGAAGATACCGAAACAGCCCGCAAAGAACTGCTGCTCCCTGCCATCTCGTTCCACATACTGACGTTTCAAGAACTCGATGATTGCCTGCGCGGTTGTCATTCTCCGCTTCATAGAATCTCCTCGAAGAGGCCGTCCGGCGTGAGGACTCCCCTTTAGCGATTTCACCGCACCCTGCTTACAGGCTGCGGGAAAAGTGTGGTGCGCTCCGGAAGGGCGGGGCTTCAGAGTCTGTGTGAAAACTGCCTTCTCCAGCGGCTGCGCCGCCTGCTGTGTGGAAGGGCTCAGCCCTTCCGGACGCCAGGCTTAAGATTAAGCTCTTCTGGCTCAGTCGCCTGCCGGAAAGCCACAGGCTTTCCGCACAGCAGGCGGCGGAGCCGCTTTGCCCGAACCGACGTTTTCACACTGACTCTTGAAGCCCCGCCCTTTCGAGACCCCGAATAGCGTTTTTCCGCAGCCTCGCTTTGATGTGGCCGACCGCCTCTGAGTGTTCGAGCAAGCAGGCCGGCGGTGGCGATCCAAGTGTTTACGTCGTGCTTGCACGAACCAAAGGGAGTCGCGGGTCAACATCCTTCCATGCAGAGCGAACCCATGTATGGTCTGAATCTTCAGTGCTCGAGAGCGAACGGGCGCTACCTGCCAGGCAGTTCAGGTAGTAGATATCATAGCCATGACCCGCTACGACGGGATGATAGCCATCACGCACCATGACCACGTCGCCATCGTGCACAGTAAGCGTCACATCTCGCATCCCGTCCTTGGTGTACAGGCGTTGATGAGCGTAGGCGGCTGGCTGTTTCATGCGATAGTAGTAGATTTCGTCCAGGTCCACCTCGCCCGGAGGCGCGTGGACGTCGTGTTTGTGCGGCGGGAAACTCGACCAGTTCCCACCGGGAGTATAGACCTCGACCACCATCAGCTTGTCCGCGGGAACCTCCGGCCGCATGATGTCCACAATCTGTCGTGAAGCGTTCCCCCCGCCGCGCAGACTCACCTTCACATCCCTGGGAGTCACAAGCTGCGGCTCCAGTCTGGCAGTTGAAGGCACCGAACAGATGGCCAGCTCACAATCGGTTTCCGCCTCGAGCTGCGCCACGCTGCCCGCCGGTAAGTAAAGCGCATACGGCAGGCCGCCGAAAACGTTGGCGCGTTCGCCGATGCGGGTGGAACCCCTACCCCAATCCAGCGCGCAACGCCCGCCAAGCAGGACCACCGCCCTTTCTTCCAAGTCGCTGTGGTTCTTCCACACTTCTCCTACTGCCATGCGGCGGACCGAAAAACTCATCCAATCCCACCCTGCACGGTGACGCGACAGATGGAGCAGCTCGCCCGACTCTCCTGCAGCCAGGGCCACCGATGGAACCCAATAGTCGCTGGTGTTCATTGCTATCTCCTTCAACTTGATTTCGACCCAACGGGGATGATTCCTCGTCACGGGTTATCGGCGAGCAGCGGCGTCAGCTCATCAGGGTAGGGCATCGCATCAGAACAGCTAACTCGACTCACCACCACTGCGGCTGAAGCGTTGCCATAACGCAGACACTCCTCGAGAGGCAGGTTGCGGTCCAGGGCGTACAGGAAGCCTGCGGCGAATCCATCACCAGCGCCGATGGTGCTCACCACCTTGACCGGAATAGGCTCCGCCCGGCAGGAGTGCTGGCGTGTGTGGGCTTCGACCCCCTTTGCGCCGAGCTTGCGCACGACGATCTGTGTACCCAACGCGAGAACGCCTTCCACCTGGAGCCGGCCCTCACGCTCCCCCGTGAGAAGGAAAACCTCGTCTTCATTTCCCACAACGATGTCCACCCAGCTCAACACGGCCCGCGCCGCGCGCCCGGCATCTTCGGGCGATGGCCAGGAACTGGCGCGATAGTCGATGTCGAGCGCAGTGCGCAAGCCGGCCTCATGCGCGATTTGGAGAGCGTGGACGGTGGCTTCACGCCCGGGTGAGGCGGACAGGCTGGTCCCGTTGGTCACGAACATGCGCGCCTCTCGAATGTAAGCCGCTTCGGCCGGACCGACGACCACTTGCGAGTCCGCCGGCTCGCGCCGATAGAAAACTTGCGGGAAGCGATCAGGCGGCGAAACCTCGGTGAGACACAAGGAGGTGTTGTGGCCTTCCACTAACCGCACATACTGTGTGTCCACACGCTCCTGCGCAAGGAAGCCGAGCAGATAATCGGCCAGGAGATCCTTACCCAGACAACTGACGATGCCGACACGTAGTCCCAGTCGCGCCAAGCCGACCGCGATGTTGGCGCTGGAACCTCCTAGTCGCCGGCAGAAATGCTCGACCTCCGCGAGCGGGCGGTTATGCTCCACCGCGTACAAATCGTAACCGATCCGCCCCAACACGCAAACGTCCACCCCGCACCTTACGCAACCACCTCAGCGGCCCTTGCGGCGGCGTGCTCCCGATGCCCGGAGCCCAGCCGGTGTCACCTCTCCCCTGGCTAGGCCGGCTGCAACCGCCTCTTCCCCGCCGGTGCCGCGATCTCATCCACACCCATGAGGCAATGAACAGTTGACGGTCTCAGCCCTCATGCCTTTCGACCTTCAACTCTCGGCTCTCAGCGCTGTTAGTATCCGAGTTTTCGCAGGAACTGACGCCCGGCAGTAGAGTTTTCCAGAGGCGCGGTCGCGCCGCGCCCGCCTGCCAGGACGTCCTGCTCGACCACTAGCCAGCCGTCAAATGCGCTATTGGTGACGGCCGCCAATACACCCGCGAAATTGATGACCCCGTCTCCCAGGCGAGCAAAGACGCCGCTTCTTACCGCCGCGTGAAAATCGAGGCGCTGCTGGCGGCTCTCGGTCAGCCGAGTCTTGTCGATATCTTTGAGATGCACACACCATACCCGGTCTATGTAGCGCTGCACCGCTGCCATTGGATCGCCGCCGCCGTACTGGTAATGGCCCGTGTCCAGGCACAACCCAAGTTCGCCAGCGGGTAGCCGCGAGAGCAGATGGTCCACTTCCTCCGGAGTCTCCACGTGCGAACCAGCGTGGTGGTGAAAAGCGACCTTAAGGCCGTACTTTCCACAGCGCTCTATGACTTCTCGAATGGCTTGTTCCGCGGCCTTCCATTCTCCTTCGCCCCAGGAAAGCCTGTTGGCTTCCTCAGGCCGTCCGGCTACGCGAGAGCGATCCGGCGTGACTTCGTCGGATAGAATCAGCAGGCGAGCGCCGGCTTGGCTGATCAATTGTGCCGCCTGCTCCACTTGAGCGAAGCCGCTGGCATGCTTGGCGCTGTCACCCAGTGGGATGGCAACAAAAGCCGAACACAAGGTAAGGCCCCTCCGGTCCAACTCGCGGCGCAGTTGATACGCATCCACAGGCAGGAAACCGTAGGGTCCAAGCTCGGTCCCCGAATATCCGGCCTGAGCAATTTCATCCAGGACCCTCGTGTAGGGATACTCCGGAGGCGCCGGGACATTCTCCATAATGCCCCAGCTGACGGGTGCACTTGCGACACTGATGCTCATTCTAGTCCTGTCCTTTTGGGGCATCCGCCACGAGGGGTGTGCCGGTTCACGCGCCCGTTGAGCTTGACCGGGAAACACCAATCGCAAGTTCCACCGGGCGCGATTGCCGATAGGACTGCTCCGCTGCCAGAGCCACGGCGAGTGCGCGTCGCCCGTCGTCTGCCGTGGGCCACACCGGCTTGCCTGCCAGGACGGCGCCAACAAAGCTGCGTATTTCGTTTAGATAGGCATCAGCGAATCGACCCAACCAATGGTCGACGACGTCGTACGAGATGCCGGCGTTAGTCAACACCAGGTTAGCGGTCTGCTGAAGATATCCGACCTGCAAGGCCCCTTGAGTACCCAGGACCTCGGTCCGAATATCGTAGCCGTAGGTGGCCTTTCGGAAGGCCTCGACATGTCCCAGACCCCCTCGCGTGAGACGGAGGTTGACGAGGCAGGCGTCGATGTCGTTGAATTCTGCCAACTCCGCACAGGCAACCAGGCCGGCAAAAGAATGTACAGCCGCTACCTCGTCGCCCATCAACCAGCGCACCAAGTCGAAATCGTGAATAGCAGCGTCGCTGAAAAGGGTTCCGTTAACGTTGCTCCGCAGAAAACTAGGCGAAGGCGGTTCCTTGTCGCGGCCGACCGATTTGAAGATGACCGGGTCCCCGATTTCTCCCGCCTCAATGCGCTTCCGGGCGCTGGCGTAGGCGGGGTCATACCGGCGCATGAAGCCGATCTGTAACTGAACTCTTGCCTTCGCCACTGAGTTGAGAGCAGCGTCAGCGTCCTCCAGCGTCAGGGCCAGTGGCTTCTCGCAGAAGACGTGTTTGCCGGCCTGGGCTGCGACTTGAATGCCCCGCGCGTGATACTTGGAGGGGGATGCGATGACGACGGCCTGGACGTCGTCGCGCTCGACGAGCGTCTCGATGGAGTCGCAGAAGTGCTCGACCTCGAGTTCGGCGGCCACTTGTGAGGCGCGCGTTCCGTCACTATCAGCCAGGGCCACCAATTGCGCGCCGGGGACTGCGCAGCGCAGGTTCTCCGCATGTCGCTTCCCGAGAGTTCCTACACCAACAACTGCGACGCCCAGTTTAGACATGTCACCTTCCTTAACCCCGCCTCAACACGCTCCGAAGGCAACTGCGATGATACCATTGTTGCGCTTTGCAGGCCCACGCTCATGGAAGCAACTCACTGAATCTCGAACCGCGTTGTTTGAGTGCTGGTGGAGTGGCGAAGACGGTCCGTGACCACGGATTCGGCGACGTAGCTGCCCACACCCAGTCCCTTCAAACTCACTTGCTTCGCCAGGAGAGCACGGCCCGTGCCGCCAGCGCCAGAATATTGCACTTGGTCTGGAGGTCCGCTGATCACGATCTTGTTCCCCGATCGAACTGCAAGCGACACATCGAATTCAGGCGCGTGACTCACCGGATCGAACGGCAGGTCAAGAGCGCCAATGAGCATCATGATTCGATCGTTCGGCGAGAAAACTGGCCGCGGGGGGAGAGAGATTTGATAGTCTGCAATGCGCAGGGGATCCTCGGAATCCGGCGGACCGGAGACGCGGCTCACTCTATTGGTGAGCAGCAGGCTGGTGAGTTGCGGACCGGACTCGACTGCCGGCGCCGTAACCCAGTCTTCAACAACGGCCGCCTTGCGCCCCGAGAATTGAATGACCGTCTGGAGGTTCAGCGATTGCAGGCGCGGAACGCGAATGTGCGCCTCGAGTACGGTCGGCCTTCGCAGGAATTCCTTCCACTCCTCTTCCGTCAGATTGAGGTTTGCGAAACGCTGGTGGACTCCGACTAGCTTCCCGCCGGCATCGCGGGCCGCAACCACCAGGGTGATGCCGGCCACATAATGGTCTCTCTGTCTTGCGAAGCTCAGGTTTTTGGTGGGGAATTGAATCGTCACGGGGAGCGAAGGATGGCCCTCGGAGTCAAAGAGAAGAGCGGCGTTCATCGCAACCGAAGGGTCAGACTTTGTTGAGCCCGCTGCCGCCGAAGCCAGCAGTTGCTGCGCCGCCGGGGTCAGCATCGTTTCTTCCCGAAAGGGTATACCCCAATATCCCTGGCGGTAACGAAGGCGGCACCGCGGCCGCAGCACCTCCACCCCAATCTTGCGGAACGCACCGTTGTAATTGGTGTCCGACGGCTGGTAAACCAGCGTGTAGTACTCACGCCGGTCACGATTCACTTCCGCCAGTGTCAGCAGGAGGTCGCTTGGATTCCCCACCATCAATCCGCCCGTGTCCTCGGCCATCCGGGTGAGATAAGACGCGCCGGCTCCAGCCCCCATCCGGATCCTGTCAAATTCGTCGAGGCCTCCGGGATCGCCATGCGGTTTGTATCGCGAGCTCGATAAAGCGTCAGTGGGCGTCACACGCGCCAAAGTCTCATTAGTGGATGGCGGGGCCGAACCCGCGCCGCCAATCACATAGAAGGAAACGTCCGAACGATTGGCCGCGTCGATGACGGCGGAGAGCTCGTTCTCAATTTCGGGCGCAGGCGAGAAATCGTCAGAGAACAGTATGACGCATTTCCGCCCTGGCAGAGTTCGGTATTGCTCCGCTAGAGCTCGAAGCGCCACAAACACGGCGCGCGCCTGGAGAGTGTCCTGCGCGGCGAGATCCGCTTCCAGAATTGCGGCCTCCTGCTGCAAGCGCGCGACGCGAGCGGGATTGCGAACCCTCACGAGTGTCCCCTGCACCCGCTCGATCTCCTGCCGTGTCGAGCTGCGTTCCGCGCTGGTCTCAAATCCGCTCGCCGCCTTCCCGGCTAAGCTCTCGACAGCTCGCACCGCCTCGTCCTTATCCTCAGTAACAGGAATCAGCAAATGCAGCGAGCCGCCGATCCAGAAAACGGAAACAAAATCCTCCGATGAAAGCGTGTTCTTCACGTAGTCGGCGGTCGCTCGAATTACTGCAGCAAGGTTGGACTGTTGCGTGTCTGCGAGATCGATGACGATAGTAACGAACTGCGCTTCGCGCCTTTCACGCTGGTCGTCCTGCGCCGTGCCGGACCCGACGTCTACCGCAGTCTCACGAGAGGTCGAGGTGCCTCGCTGCGCACTCCCCCTTCCTCCCTCCCCGGGCGGCACAAACAGAGTTATCTTCTGCGGGACATCATTCTCATATAGCTTGAAGTCGGAGGCTTCCAGCCCGCGTACATAATCGCCCCTGGAACTCTGGACGATGACATCCACTTCAACCGCGGTCGTGGTCGTCTGCAGTGAAGCGGCACGGTCGTCTTGTGGAGCCCGCGTTTCCTCACGTGGCGCGCCGCCCAGGTGAATAGCCACGAGGAAGAGCATTGCCATTGCGGGGTATCGGGATCCCTTACGGGACCGATGGTTGATTTGCAGGATGCGGTCGGCAAATCGAGGCCTTCCTGGCGTGAGCGCGCGCGACATTCGGACGTTTAGCTCCTTCCCGATCCGATTGTACCGCATCGTATGAGATAGTTTTTGCGGCTCCGCCGCTTGCTGTGCGGAAATCCTCCGGCTTTCCGGCAAGCGGCTGAACCCAAAGAGCTTAATCTTGAACCTGAGGTCGGAAGAGCTGAGCCCTTCCGCACAGCAGGCGGCAGAGCCGCGATTTTTTCACACCTTCAACCAGCCTGGCTGCGAGAGCCCCTT
>DATJKY010000301.1:0-10255 GCA_035490955.1 Terriglobia bacterium
TTGTCCGCTTCGGGCGACGGTAACAGCCCCATTGGCTCCAGCTTTGCAAGTACAAAGTTATCAATGGGATTGCGAACCCAGGCCTTGTGCTTGACCTCGGGGAGGGCAGGGCGTATCGGGGTGACGAACGCCCAGTGCGTGGTTGCTGCGCGATGCGCCGAAGCAGTGCCCTGGCCTCCGGGACGCGCTTCCGGCGCCGGGGCGCCGGGCGCGCCTTGGTCGATCCAGGAGCGGATGAGATCGATCTTTTCCGCCTCCAGAGGCGCGCTACCAAACGGCATGCGAGGCTCGTCCAGGCCGAGCAGGCGTCGCAGCAGTGGGCTATCCTTACTGTTTCCGGGGACGACTACTCTCCCGTGCAGGCTTCCCTGCATCAATCCTGCAAGCGAGTCCAGGCGGAGCTGGTTTTGCTGCACACTCGACCCGTGGCACCTCACGCAGTTGTCGTCGAAGATGGGCTGTATCCGGGTCGCGAAGTCGATGGTCTTCGTGTCGCGCCCGCCCTCCCGAGACCCCGGGAGGATCTCGCCCGTAACTGTCGTCTGGCCGGAATCGTCGCCGGGCGCTGGCGCTTGAGGCGGCTTTGGGGGAGCCATCTGGTCGATCCAGGCGCGAATGATGTCAATTTGTTTCGGGGAGAGAGGATCGGAGCCCAGCGGCATGGGAGGCACCCCGTTAAACCCCGACAGGCGCTTCACCAGCAGGCTTTCCGCCCCTTTGCCGGGCACAACCACCCGGCCGGAAATGCTGCCTCGCAGGACCCCAGCTTCCGAATCGAGGCGCAGCTCTGCCTGGGGTTTGTCAGCTCCGTGGCACTTGATGCAGCGGCTGTCAAAGATAGGCTTAATGTCCCGTTTGAAATCGACCTTCTCGTCGCCCTGTCCGGGAGAAGCCGGACTTTGGCGCTCGCGTCCCACCAGGATTCCAGCGGCGAAGATGCCTGAAAGAATAAGGCTGCTGATCAGAACGGAGTTCTGTCCCTGCCGTCGCGCGTTTTGCAGTACCGGTAAGGGTCTCATCGGTGGGGGGTTGCCAATCGAGCGCGAACTATCTCCCCAAATATCATACTTTAGTGATGCCGGTGGTTTATTTCAAGCGCGGCTTGCCGACCGGTGCTTTCACCAACTAGCCAAGGGTCCCCCTTGTACCCCGTTGTAGGGCCGAGGCCGCTTCAGCCGGGCACAGCGTGCCGGCCTCCCGACGCTGTCGGGACAAGTTCCGGCCGCCGCTACAAAAGCGCAACCCAGCCGGACATTATGTATGTTCACGACTGCGGCACCGATGAGGACTTAGGTCGATGCAGTCGATACAGGATCCACCTCTTGTCTCCTGTTTCTGTAAGCAGCCTTCTTTTCAGTGCGGCATTAAACAGCGATTCGCCGACATCGAGCCTCGGCGCGTATATAGAAACTGCTATAGAGTTTTCTACCGCGTCCCGCCCACGGGGCCGATGACCTCAGAACCGGCAAAACTGCTGCTCTTTTACACCGGCACTAACACCGCAACCAACGGAATCATGAGCTTACCGGGAGATTGGGAAGGCCACAAACCCCCAAAAACCCCAATCAAGAGGAAACCACTTTGGGAGCTGCTGTCATCGGCTCCCTTTTTTCTCTCTTGAGCACCGTGCCTTACGCTTGTCGCAGCATCGAGTTGGTTGCGCCGACACTAGTAGACCGATTCCGACAATAGGGCTGGCGCAGACCTTTAGGTCTGCGATCCCGTATCAGGCAAGCAACAAGCGCAGACCTAAAGGTCCGCGCCAGCCGGACTGCATTGGGTCAACTCACTGCAACGTTGATTTGGAATCGGTCTACTAGGGCGAGGGTAAAGAGAACCGCCGCACGGTCAGGACGGTGCGAGCCGTTGACAATTGAGCAGTTAGGGTCAATGATGCTGCTTGGTTCCAGCGACCAAGGCTGTTCGACCAAAGAAGAAGGTGCTCTGCGAAAAGGACTGCTTGAATGTCCAGCCTACCTTCAGTGTGGGTTGCCGTGACCCGGCTGGTTGGTTTTCTCGCGCTCTGGGTGATCGCTTCTATCCCCGTTTATGCGTTTCTGACCGTCTGGCTACAGCTTCGGGAAATTGTTAGCGCGAGTCTTCGTTCCCTCGCTGAGTGGGTAAGGACGAGACGGGCACGCCGGTCGGAGCACGCTGCGTTAGAGCGCCAGGAGCTGGTGGACCACATGACAGCATTCCAAATCGACCAGACGGCTGCCGCTGCTTGGCGTCAGACGCTGGCCACAATGCTCGATGGGGTGCGGGCGGGCGGAGTGCAGATTGACAAGACCAGAACCACGGCCATTGGGAGCATCAAACGGTTGGAGCCGATCGCCCGCCGATTGAGAAAATTGAAGCTAGTCTCAGCTCTTGTGCCGGAAGTGCCTCCAATAGATGAAGCGCTGCTGCGTGTTCGACAGAATCGCACGGCCGCAATAAACCTGTTTGTTGCGCTTCTCTTGCTGGTCCCGATCTCCTTCGCAAACGCACAACTTACAGGTTTGGTTTTGCGAGAACTTCTCCCGCCGGTGCAGCCCATCCTTGGAATTCCAGTTGCCTACGCGCTCGCCTTCATCATTGTCATTGCGGAAGCTGCGGTCGGACTCCTTCATTCCGCTGAGGCAGAGCGACGGGAAGAGTCGGAACGTAGGCTCACCGTCGAATCGATCGTATGGAATTTTGCTGCCTTAGGTGTGGTTGGAATCGAGGCATTACTCTACTCCCAAGTACAACCAGAGTCAGGCACGCTCCGGCTTCCGATCGGCGGCTCAGCCTTTGCCCTGGTCGGGTTCATTCTCGGCCTTGCCGTTTTTGGGCTGGGCCGGCTCGCACACGGTTCGGCGATCAGACTGCGCAAGGATCAAACGCCAAAGGTGATTGCGAAGCAGCTGCGCGCTTTGAGGGACGCGGCCGATCAGTGGAATCTTGTTGCGGAGCGTCTCCAGCCTGTGCAGAAGGCATGTTCTGATCAGTTCGAGCATCTGATCGACTTTTGCCACCGGACATCCCAAGCGCAAGCCGACGCCATTCAACAGTTCACTATTCAGGTGGACGGCCTCCGCGAAAGCCCCCCGCCCTGGGCACGGCCGAAAGAACGTCCCCTTACTCTGTCCGAACTCACGGAACGTGAAGCGCGTGTCTACCTCTGGACGGCGATAACAGCAATCGCGGCGCTTAGTTTGGTGGTAATTTCGGTTTGGTTGCCGTCGCACCTTGGCGCCTTTGCCAGGGCCGCTACTGGACTCGGTCTGACAGTGGCCGCCTTTGGGGCTGGCGCCCTGGGCAGTCAGAGCGCGCCGGCGGGGAGAGGGTGGCGGCTGGCGTGGTATGTAGTGCTCGTCGGCCTCGTGGGAGGCTTTACGATTATCGCTGCTCGCCTTTTGTGGGGCGTCGTTAACCTTCGCACGGCCATCGCGTTGTTTCCGGCACTCGCGGCCTTCACTGCCGGGATTCAGGTCGGCCAGTCCGTGGCCCTATTGAGACTGCCGTTGCTATGGGTGGGCGAGCGACTTGTCACGGCGACTCTGTTTTTCTGTGTTGCCGCGTTCTGGTTGGTGAACGCGGCAATGGCGATCGTCGAGTACCTGGCGCGACTTATCGCCTGGCCAACGATAACGGTCATCAGAACCGTGCGGTCCAAGCGTGATACGCGCTCGCATGCGACCATCGCTTAATCTCCCGGCGCTTGGCTACTTCGCTCGGCCGCTCTTGATACTCGGGCCGCTCTTGAGCTGCGTCTTTGCGCCCGCTTGCCCAAAGCCGCTTGTTGGCAATTCCAGCGCTGTCGTTGTCCTGCTGGATTACAGCCGGAGTTTTGCCCCTTACTCGGCTTCAGATGTCGCGGCGCTCAATGAGGCCTACAGATCGATATTGCAGATGGTGAAGGTTGGGTCGCTTCCGCAACCGGTAAAGATTCTGTGGGCAGCGTTTGGCGACGACGGACTGCGGCCCCTTGAGCCGTGTGGCCCACCCTTAGTGTTCTCCCAGAGCCTTACAGGGCGAACAACCAGCCAGATCCCGAGTAGGGCACCGGTGCCAAAACGGCTGACAAGGATTGAGGACCTGGAATCGTGGTTGTCGGAGTGCGTGATTGTGGTGCGGGCGACGAGCCAGAGTGCCCAGCGGTTCACCGACATTTCCGGGGCCTTGACATTCGCGGCCGACGCGGTAGAAGACATTACAGATGAGCGAGTTGTCATTCTTTTTACGGATTTGCTGGAGGATCTGCCGCCGGACAGACGGCCACCGACATTTAGGCTATCCAGGGCCAAGGTCCTCTTGATCTGGCGACCAGGCCTCGACGATCAAGAGGACCCGGCGGCGGCGCCGCGCCGAGTCGACGGCTGGCGCAAGAAGCTGGAGGCGGCTGGAGCCTCCAGAGTGTGTGCCAAGGCCGCCGAAGGCTTGACGGAGGGAGAAATCGCTAGTTGCCTCTGGAAATGATTAGACATGAGCACTAGACCCGACACAAACGCCGGAACTAGCCGAACAGCTCAGACTTCGTCCCAAGGTCTGCTGTCTCGCAGGAAAGTTCTCGCGGAGCAATATGATCTTGGCTTGGCGTGGATGGTCGCAGCCGTGCTCGGTGCCGTCGCGATTAGCCTCATACCTGAGAGGGTCGGCCTCTGGCGAATGCTCGTGCCGATATTGGTAGCGATGGGTGGATTCCTCATGTTCGCGCTTACCCGCTCGCAGCACAGCACGCCGAGGGTGGGTGACTCGGTCTACTTCATGGGTTTTCTTTGGACGCTTTGGGCACTCATCAACGTCCTCGTTCGGCACCCGTACCTTAAGGCTGCTGACCTCTACGTTGCATTCGGGTACGCCCTCGTCGGCACAGCGGCCGGGATGTTCATACGGCTTGCGTTGCTCCAGTTCTACCGGACGCTGGAGGACCAGGAAGGGCAGGCGGTGGATCGGATCGACCATCGCGTCGCGGCGTTGGTCCGTGAACTGGAACTCAGTCAGCAGGCGGCAGCATCGCTTCGCGCTGTGGGAGCGATGACGTTGGAGGAGTGGCACAAGCAGTTTGTGGCGGCCTCGGAGCAGGTACTCGCAGACGTGAAGAATCTGACGGCGAATTTGATATTGGAGGGGCACGCTCTCACGTCCTCCGTCCAGGCCGTTCATCAGTCTCTCACTCCCACCGGCCGCCTTTTCACGACGCTCAACGAAAGGCTGTCAGCATCCACCGACCGCATCGCCGCAGGAATCGACAACAGCGCTGAGTCTCTCGAATCGAGTGTGAAGGTCCTTGTGAAGCGCATCGAGGGCGTCGATATCCCGCCGGATCTGATCCAAGCCAAGCTCGTTGACGTCCTGAATGCGGTGGACGCATCCGTCAAGCCGGTCGCCGACTTCGCGGTAACTACCCTGCGGCAGTTGACCGAGGCCATCGGTGAGGTTAATAAGGCCGTGACCAATTTGGCCAGTAACGAACAGCTTCGGGAGGGTGTTGCAAAACTGGTTGGCAGCGTCAACGTTGTGACTCAGGCATGCCAGAATCTGGCGCAAGAAGCTGAGACATTTCGACAAACGTTATTTTCCATCGATGCCGCACTAAAGACTCTGTCATCGCAGCTTGAGGGAGTGGAGCTGAGAGTTACCCATGTCCAGACGGGGGTGGAATCTGTCCGCGTCGCGCTGGACACAACCGGGCGTAATGTTCAGAAAGTGGATGACACGCTGAGGGACGTGGTCCGATTTGTGCAATCAACGATCGGCGATCGGCGATGAAGCGATTCGGCACATTTCGAAACGATCTTGTCATCGGGATGACGCTGGCAGAGGTTTTCCTGCTCCTGCTAATTGTGGGCTGGTACGGCTCACGACTCGAGTCGGAAGAAGTAGGCAAGGAGCCACTCACTCCCGAAGAGGTTCTGAGGAAAAGGTTGAACGAAAGAGAGCTGCAGCTAAAGGATGCAAACGAGGAGCGACAGAGGCTCGCGAAGAGGCTGGGTCAGCTTCAGGAGATCCTCGACTGGTTAGGAGCGCATCTCGCTTTTCCCGGGCAAATCCAGAACATTGCCTCGGCTGACGCTGCTCTTCGCGGTTATACGCTCGGGCTTAAGCGAGGGAAGCCGACCTGCCAACCTCAAAACGTCCTGGTCCAGATCGTGACGGACAACGGCACCATAACGCTAACGGTCCTACAACACCTCAGCGTCGGAGATACGGCATTTGAGGCTGGGCAAAGCCTGGCGGGGGAGCCACAGATCGAAGGCTTCCTCTCAGCGGTTCGAAACTATTACTCACAGCGGCGAGCCGCAAATCGCGACTGCGCATTTGATTACACGTTGACTTGGCGCACAGACCACGATTTTCGAGTAGCCAAGAAGAGTTTTGAGCCGTATTTCTACCCCGCCGGCGACCGACAACTGCGATGACTGAATTGGACCTCGACCTTCATAACTTGCGCCTACTCGCCGTCTCCATGGTTGCCCGCCGTCGAGGAATGAGGCCCTCAGGAAAACGGGTGCGTGAATTGCTCGGTTCCGGGCTTTCGCTTGACTCCACCCTTCAGCTTCTAATGCAGGAGCAAGGATTTCTCAGCAAGTGGTTCTGGAAGCTCAAACGATGGCTGGCGAGGTGACAGCCACTGGTGCGGCTTGCCTCCCCAAGATGTCGCCAAGACTATGCGGATGGGCGAGCGGCGCCGTGGGCGGCTGGGACCGCGACTGCGGCCCATGCTACCGTTTGCGGTTGCCCAAAAACACATTATCCTGTCCCTTCGCACGGGAAGTCCGGAGGCTAATCGGCGAACGCCCCGAAGGCTGGATCCGCAAGCATTATCTCAGCATCCTTCATGTCTCTGGCCTCGTCCCGTGACACCAGGATGCACTAACCCCAGAGATGGCCTCGGGAATCAGCATGTCGGAAACCAAGACCTTCGAATAGCACAGCTCGATAGATGTTGGGAACAGCCCTTGTATTAAGCAAAGACACCCCATTCCCGCAGAGGACATGCAGGACTGCTTCAGCGATAGGACGGGAGTCGCTGGAAGGAGAAGGCACGCTTACTCAGCATGAGGTCGTGGAGCGGGTGAAACGGCTCGCGGCGCAAGCGGGGTGCGGAAGAGGCCGATATGCCCCAGCGAAGCAGGCTCAACGCTACTAGACGTTAATCAACAGTCTCGAAAGCGAGCCCCGAAGCCCCTCGCAATCACTTCCAAGTTGACGATGGAGATGTTCCTCTACCCCCGCTGTGAGTAGTTGTGGCAGTGTTGGGCAGGAACTTCGCATAGCAACTAAATTCCCTTCTGAATCAACAGGGTAGGGGGAAATTCGCATTTAGCAAATTCTTTTCTGTTGCGAGTTGCCAGTTTCTCTGCTAAGCTTGCACTTAAATGAAGGCAAGTAGCGAATTACGTCGTCTTTCCGAGTTGGCGTTGCGCCAGCGCCGGCAAGGATTGGCCAAGTTGGTTCCACCCCTCGCCGAGATCCTGCGGGGTTCGTTGGTCGAGCGTTATGTGACCTGCGGTAATCCGGCTTGCAAGTGTGCTCGCGGTGAGCGCCATGGCCCGGTGTGGTATCTGACCGTCACTTTGGGCCGAGGTCGCACCACGGGCAGCATCATTGCCCAAGAAAACCTGGGCCAGGTCCGAGGCTGGATCGAGAACTACTACAAGCTGAAGGATCACCTGGAGAAGATCTCCGACATCAATCGCGAGTTGCTGCGCCGCAAACGTCAGCGGCGGCGAAAGGAGTAAAGGGGTCGGGGCCCCGGAGGAAGCGGAAGGAGTTGGCACCGATTTCTTGCTTTTATGAAAAAGCAAGATAGGACAACCCACGACATCCCCTCTTTTGCGCGCTATCTTCATAAGGTCTTCAACTTCCGCACCGTCAGCGCCGCTTTGTCGGACGCCCGCCAGGACCCCGACATCTCGCCCCAGGCCGTCTTCTTGGCGGCCTTCTATGGCTTTGTCTTCCGTCTGCCCAGCTTTCAGCAACTGGAAGCCGATCTGGCTCAGCCCGCCTTGCAGCACTGGATCGGCAGCCCGCGCGCCTTCCGCGATGACGTGCTGCGTTACAGCCTCTGCGCTTTCGATGTGCCCGGCTTAGAGCGCCTGCTAGTCGAGGTCAATCGCACTCTGAAGCGGGGCAAAGCCTTTGATGAAGGCCGGGTGCAGGGCCACATCGTCGCCGCCCTCGATGGTATCGAGGTGCTTTCCAGCTACAGCCGTTGCTGCGACTGCTGCCTCGAACGTCGCGTCTCGTCCCGTCAGGGAGGCGTCAAGGTCGAACGAGTGCAGTACTACCACCGGGCGGTGGGCTGCCAAATCATCAGCAGCCCCGTCAAGTCCTTTCTGGCCCTGGAGTGGCTTCAACCCGGCGAGGGCGAGGACACCGCCGCCTTGCGCTTGCTGGACAAAATCCCCCACCTCTACGGGAGCCGTTTCTTCGACATCCTCCTGCTCGATGCTCTCTACGCTCAGGCCCCGGTGCTCCAACTGGCGAAAAAGATCGGCTGGGACTTGGTCGTCAGCTTGAAACAAAATCAGCGCGATCTCTACCAGTCGGCCGTGCGGCTGTTTGCTCACTGCCCGGCTGAGAGCTCCTGCACCGAGCAGCGGGACGGCAAGACTTACCAAGTCCAACTCTGGGACACGCCGGGACTGCCTTTCTCGGAGGATTACCCCCAACCCGTCCGGGTGGTCCGATCCGAAGAGACCCTCACCCAGAATCATTACCGCCAGCGCCGCCTCCAACCGGAAACCACAGCTCACGAGTGGCTCTGGGTAACCACCCTGGAGTCCCAGGCCTTCCCCCCTCTGGTCATCCGCCGCGTGGGCCACGACCGCTGGAAAAATGAGAACAACGGCTGGATGGATCTGACCAAGCATTGGGCCTTCAAGCACGGCTTTCTGCACGCCTGCCGCCACCGTCCGCAAAGGGTTTCCCCCGAAGGTAAGCGCCAACCCGTTCCCAACCGCGGCCTGGCCGCCGTCGCCCTCATCCTTTTACTGGCCTTCACCTTGTGCTTGGCTTTCACTCTCCGCCACTCGAAGCTGTTTCGGCGTTATCGTCTGACGACGATCGAAGTTGCCCACCAACTACATCGATCCTTATCCAAACTCCCGCCCCGCATCCGCGCCCCCGATGCCTAGCGGGACTCGGTCTACTCTCGCTGTCCTTCGCCGCCCACCCAGAACGGCCACGCCGCCCTTTTCTCTTCAACAGCACTTCCAGGCCCGTGGCTAAGGGTTTCCCCGCCTCAGACCGCCCCTTCAGGCTCAATTCGTAGCGTGCGAATTTGCCAGCCGCCGTTCCCACCTCAGTTTCATCGCTATTCAGCCAATTCTCCGCCAGCCGTGCGAAGTTCCTGGGGGATCCGGCGTCGTCGTTCAACGCCTCGCGTAACTGGCGTATACTGTCCTTTAGAACGGCGTCGCCGACAAACGTTCCAGGCCAGACGGAGTCCAGCAATTGCTGCTTACTCACCAACTGTCCTGCATGCGCCAACAACAATTTCAGGACGGCAAACGGCTTCGGCCTCAATGAGATCGCCTGTGAACCGTGCCAAAGACACTCATTCTGCCCATCCAGCCAAAATGGCCCAACGAGATTTGTTTGGCACCCATCATCTAAACATGGCGACAACGTCGCTATGCCCTGATAACTCCCCGGCACGGATACCGTCATTCTCCGACCAACCATTAACGGATTGCAATCCACTAGCATCCTTCGGCGCCTTCGTTGTTGGGTTCCCAGCTGGGACCCAGATCGAAGCAGGGCGGGCACAGTGTCGGATCGAACAGTTGACCTCAGGCCGAACAGCACACTTCCATTCTATAGAGCGTAGAGAAAGCGACCTTAATTGAAACGCCGCTGAGTCAGTTTCCAGGAAGGGGGGACCAGGCACAATCCTCAGTTTGGGTCGGAGGTGTCACAGCTGCAGCATCATTAGGATTATTCGTACCTCAGCGCTACCATCGGGTCCACCTTGCTCGCCCGCCGCGCGGGCACCAAGCTTGCCAGGACGGCGATCGTGGTCAAGAGCGCGCTCGAGGCGACAAGCGTGAAAGGGTCATAGAACTTCAGTCCAAATAGCAGTGCGCCTGCGCTGCGACCGGCAACCAGCGACAGGGCGGTTCCGGCAGCGATGCCAATCGCCAGCAATCGTCCAGCTTCCCGCACAACCATGCTGACGACTTGCCCGCGCTGCGCTCCGAGCGCCATGCGAACTCCAATCTCGTTTTGCCGCCGAGCCACCGTGTACGAGATCATGCCGTAGAGGCCAACCGTCGCCAGCAGC
>DATJKY010000302.1:0-2470 GCA_035490955.1 Terriglobia bacterium
GGGGAGGTCCTCAGGGCAAGGCAGGGCGAAACCCAGGGCCTCACCACGAGCCGGGGCCTTCTGGGCCATGGCGGCTGAAAGGATGCGGAGGGCGAAGTCGGCACCACCCATTTGCTGCTGACAGGCCTGGAAGCTGTCCAGGTCTGCCCCTGACAAGGGACAATCGGCCCAGGCCGCTTCCACCCCTGCTTGGTGGAAGATTGCCGTCGCCTGGCTTCTCCGAGCGGGAAAGCAGCGCCGGCGGGATGTGGGCGTAGTTGTTGACCCGCAAGGTGATCTTCAACCCAGGTTCGGTGCTAACGGGAACCGCAGTGGCGTGCAGGGATTGTGTTTGTGCGTGAACGAAAGCGGCCACACCGACTCCCAGGACGAGTGTGAGCACCGCCTGTTGCCCGCCGTGTGGTCTCCACCAGCGACCGCCTCCGCGGCTCCATTTCCTGCCTCACGTATGGTCTTCATTGTTGTCTCCCCGAGCCCTCGACCGGATTTGCCCGGCGTGGGTGGGGCGACATTGGGCTAGGCGGGTAGGTACCTCAATGCAGCGGGTCTGCTTAAGCCGCTGATGGGAAGTGGGTTAGGATCGGTTGGAAGTGGGGTGGCAGTTTGACCCTGTAGCCCGCAGCATTCACCTTGCTGGCAGGCCGCAAAAATGGTAGAATGGTATAGGATTAGAGGTTGACAGGTGTACTATGGGCCTAAACATAAAAAATGAAGAGACTCAAGAGCTGGCCAGAGAACTAGCGAGGCTGACGGGCGAGAGTATGACCGCAGCGATCACCAAGGCAGTTCGTGAACGTCTGGACCGGGTGCGAAATGAGCACGGAGCCGGGCTCGCGGAGCGCCTGGTGAAGATCGGCAAGGACTGCGCGGTGCACCTGCGCGAGCCCTTCCGGTCGGTCGATCCTGGCGAGTTGCTTTATAACGGCGAAGGGTTACCCCGATGATCGTCGATGCTTCCGCTGTTATCGCCATCCTCCGCGACGAGCCAGAAGCACTATCGTGCGCGCAGGCGATTGCCGGTGCGCCCAACCGCCGCATTTCGGCCGTCAGTTACGTCGAGGCAGCGGTGGTCATCGATGGGAGCCGAGATCCTGTCGCGAGCCGGCGGTTTGACGATCTTTTCCGGGAGGCTCAGCTCGTAACCGAACCGGTTACGGAAGCTCAAGCGCGAATTGCTCGGGAAGCCTACCGTGATTTCGGGAAGGGCAGCGGGCACCCTGCGGGTCTGAACCTTGGGGACTGTTTCGCCTATGCCTTGGCCAAGGTGACTGGCGAACCGATCTTGTTTAAGGGGGATGATTTCACCCACACTGACCTCACCCCTGCTCTAAAGTGAACTTGGAATATGTGTAGCCTAGGGATCTCCGTTCAAACCATGCGGCTCTGCCAGGTCTTTGGCCCACCGGAAGCGAAACGAAATGGAAAAGCCGCAGGGTTACAATTCGCCCCACTCCTCCGAGTCCCGCGCAGCGCGGGCGGCGGAGCGGGGCGACGGGGTACGTGCCGATCTCCACTTGAAGACAGTGCTGTAATCGGCACGGGTCTCGGGAAACTTGCCCTGCAAATCTACGACCCGCGTCAAGCCATCAACGTGACCTTCGCTCCCGCGCCGCGAACTGAGCCGAACCGAGCGAAGTGAGTTGAATGGCGGTTAGCTTAGCCAGGCGATACACTCTTAGCCCACAGGGCAGTGGCAATTCCATGGATGCCGCGCGCTCTGCAAACGTCGTCTGCTTCGGGTCCTTCAAGCTGGACCTCAAGGCCGGAGAACTGCACCAGGCGGCCGCAAGATCCTTCTGCAGGAGCAACCCTTCCAAGTCCTGAAAATGCTACTGGAGCATCCTGGCCAGGTAGTGAGCCGGGAGGAGATCCGTAAGAAGCTCTGGCCCCATGACACGATCGTCGAGTTCGACCACAGCATCAATGCTGCTATCAAGAAACTGCGGCTGGCGCTGGGGGATTCGGCTGAGGAGCCGCGCTATGTGGAAACGGTGGCGCGGCGCGGCTATCCCTTGATGGTGGCGGTGGAATGGATCAGAGAGCAACCGACCGTCACGCACAGCGGCGAGCCGGGTAGCGCGGACTTGTCTTTCAAGTCCGCGGTTGGAGTTTCTACATTTGACGGTCCTGGTAGATGACCTCTCGGGCCCGGAGGGCCGATAGAGAATAGCCCACGGCGTGAGCCGTGTGGGGACGAAGAGCTGGGTTAAGATGGTGCCAGCCCCGGAGGGGCGACAGACGATGGCTCACACCTTTGCCAACCTGCTCACCCCTGTCATCTTTTCCACCAAGGACCGCCAGCCACTCCTCACACCCCACCTCCGCACGGACTGGCTCGCTTATCTGGGAGGGATCGTCCGCAATATCCACGGTAAGCTGATGGACTCGAACGCCCGGCCCGACCATCTTCACTGTCTCCTGTCTCTTCCCCCTGCGCTCGCGGTGGCGGAAGCGCTGCGGCTGATCAACT
>DATJKY010000303.1:0-4089 GCA_035490955.1 Terriglobia bacterium
AGATGGACGGTCCCTGGCAAATCGGACACATGGTAGCCGTCGACTACGGGCGCAAAGCTGCCGACGCGGCGCGGCAGATGCGGGTAATCGATCCTTCACTCAATCTGATCGCCTGCGGCTCCAGTGGTCCCTTTATGTCGACCTATCTCGAGTGGGACCGCCAGGTGCTGGAGGAGTGCTACAACGAGGTGGACGCCATCTCGCTTCATCGCTATTACGGCAATGCGGAGGAGACGGGCGGCGACAGCTCGAAGTACCTGGCTATGAACCTGGCCATGGACCGCCAGATCGAAGAAGTCATTGCCGTCTGCGACATGGTCCGGGGGTTGAAGCGTTCGAACAAGCGGCTCTGGCTATCGTTTGATGAATGGAACGTGTGGTACCGGGCGCGCGGCGGCGACGCCTCGAATGGGCACCGAACGAAGGCTCCGCACCTGCTCGAGGAGGTCTACAACCTCGAGGACGCGTTGCTGGTGGGCGGGCTCATCAACTCGCTGGTGCGCCACTCAGACCGGGTGCGGGTGGCGTGCCTGGCTCAACTCGTGAACGTGATTGCGCCCATCCTGACCAATGAGAACGGGATGCTGCGCCAAACCATCTTCTATCCTTACGCCTGGGGCCTGCAACATGCTCGCGGCAACGCGTTGCGTCTCGAGCCCGAGGGTCCAACCTATGAGGTAGGGAGCCTTGGCCGTCCGATCGAGTCGGGGGGGAGAATCATGCCCGCGTTGGGGCACGTGCCGTATCTGGATACGGTTGCAACGTTCGATCCGGCAACCATGACGGCAGCGCTGTTCGTGTTGAACCGCGACCTGGAAAAGCAGCGGGAGTTGCAGATCGACTGGCACGACGTGACGCCTACGAAGGTCAACTCCTGCGAGGTGATCACTGGGTCCAACCTGAAAGCAGTGAACACGTTTGACGACCCCAGAAGGGTAACGCCGCAGTCGCTTGAGGTCCCGAAGGTAGGCTCGCGAATGACTCTTCAACTGCCCGCCCGTTCGTACACGGTGCTTTCGCTCGCGATCTAGGTCTAGCCTAGCAGGCTGCTGAAAAAAAGTATCTGTCATGCTGAGCGCAGCGAAGAATCTGCTGTTCCTCATTGCAAACAAACAAAAAGCAGATCCTTCGCTCCGCTCAGGATGACATGCTCGGAGGTTTTTTCAGCAGCCTGCTAGACTAGTCCCCTGTCCCACTTAACCCTTTATAACTGGGACCGGGCCGTGGTTGTACCTGAGTGACGTATCCGGTCTACTGTCTGCCTCCTTCTTTGGGATGGTAGGGAGCGGCGCGAAAATGTATCTTACTGATTCCAAGGGAGATTCCGGTTCGCAGGGTGTCTCAGATAAGCTAAGCAAGCATCGCAGTTCTGCAGGGAGGCCTGTTGGGTTGCGGAAAGCCTAGCTACCGCTTTCGCCCAGGCCAGCTTGCTGGCTACCTATAGCAAACTACCGCACTCCAGACTAGAGCCAAGCAGGCTGTTGCGATCAGGTACCCTGGCTGGCATGCAGAATAGTCAGCCCCACACCCCTCCTTTTGAACCTTTCAGCCAAGTCGTCGTAGGGGCAACCCTTGTGGTTGCCCTTTTGTCCGGGCTGGGCACCCACAAGGGGTGCCCCCTACAACCTCCCTCCCGGCGGCTGTTGAGTATCACTCGCTAATCTCATCCCAGTCTAAGGCATTTGGCGGCGGTGTCCTGATAGCCTTCCGCCGATGCCTGCCTCTGGGAAGGGCGCGGACTTAGGGTATGGCAAGCCCCCGACAACGGCTCAGAGCTTGTGCACGACTCTCTACGAAGCGCGGCGAAGCATCTGCTTCCGGATCACAAGAGCTGGATCACCTCGACGCTCCCCGTCAAGCCTTCCCGGTTGATCGAAACATCATAGTCCTCGGCGAAAGAGCGGGGCGCTCGCTTTTACGCCTTTACCGCGCCTTTCAACCTGACAACTACACGATCAAAGAGTTGGTGCGCAGGTGAATCGCCCAGGGCCGATTGGTGCTTGAAAACTACGAGATTCCTGGGAGCCATGAGACCGTGAGACGACGACTCATCGCCCATAAACATGTTTCTGCCGAGTTCGTCTTTGAGCGAGGCAGGCCCGCACAGCGCGCGGAAAAGGGTGCCGAGGTCGTCGACGGTGAAGCCAAGCGCGTGTGTAGCGCAGACGCAAACGATTTAGAAAACTGCTCAGCACTGTGATCCCTCGGCAGCGCGACCCCGTCCATGGAGGCGCGTTCAAGGAGCGCATCCACCGTCTCCGTGATTCCGAATTGTGTCAAGTCGCTGGCTTGCTGGTATGCTTTCCAAAGGTTCTGCAATTCAACGAAAGCGGGGATGCCTTTGTGGTGGCCGTCGAGGCGAGGCACCCGTCGGGTCTTTGGCCCGGTATGCCTCGAACGCGCCGGCAGTCCAATGATTGATGCCTGAGCCGTGGGCCCGGAGCCGAAGCTGGAACGCTTCGCCGTATTTGCCGAGGTCGTGACAAGAGTCCGGCGCAGTACGCCTGTTTGCCGAGACCAAACGGTTCAGCGAAGATACGGGCACCCTCAGCGACATTGGCGAGGTGAAGGCGGAGCGGTTGCCAGCGAACTTGCTCCTCAGTGAGATCGGCCAGGCGCGGCTTCTCAGTCGTCCGTCGGCCGTCCTTCAGTGTGTAGAGCGTGCGGCCTTCGCCGTCTTCAACAGTCTGCGCACAGTACCTCACCCTGCCAAGCAAAATTCGCAGATCAGCAGGCGCACATTCACCGATTTCCAGCGAAGGATCGCCTTTCGCGGCGCTGAATGTCGGCGCGACGTAGGAGACCGGGTTCGGCATTGTGTCCGAGCGACTCCAGAGCGCGACCGGCCCGCAGATTTCCAGTTGAACGGAGTAGTCCCTCATCGGACGTTCCTCAGCCAGCCGTTGAAAAAAATTGCCGCCTCACCACAGCGCGGCTTGCTGGCCGCAACCAAAGCAGGTATTTCAACACCAAGACACCACGTCACCAAGGAGAAGCAAAGTTCAAAAGGAACCGCCCGGTCGATCTGGCGAGGATGCCGATCTAAGTGCGGGTGACCCGCACGATCATTAACGCCCGCGAGACGTCATCCTAGCCTACCGGCTCGAAGGACAACCGAGGCAACCGAGGGCTCCAAATTTCTCGTCGGTCGGAAATGATGTATAATCAGTGTGACTCGGCGTCAGCCTTTTGCGCATCTAACTTCTTCCACTATGTTTTGTGCTCCTGTTCGTATCGTCGTCATTCTCGTCTTCCTTTCCAGGCTGACCTGGGCAAGCCTGTCCTTGGGAACGGGCGCGCCTAAGACTCATGATCTGAATGGCGAGGCGTTGACTGAAAAGGGTGAACCGATCCCCGGCGCTATCTGCACGCTGACGGGAGGCTTGCTTCCGGAACAGGGCGTTTCCTCCACCACCGGGGAAAAGGGCGGCTTCGAGTTCCAGGGCATCATGGCAGGTCGCTATACCTTGACCTGTGCCTCCGTGGGGTTCGAACCAGTAGTGAAGGAAGATATGGAGGTTACCGAGGCTGACGTGCCCTTCATCCAGATGGTCCTGACTCCTGAGGTCGTGGTGAAACAAACCATCGAGGTGAGGGAGAAGGCGGCTTCGGTGGTTCAGGAGTCTACGACCCAGCCCCCTGCGCGGATTACTGCTCCCCAGTTGACGGCCTTGCCCCTCGTGGAGCAGAAATTCAAGGCAGCGCTACCCCTGGTGCCTGGTGTCGTGCGCACTCCGGACGGCAAGCTCAGCATCAAAGGGACCGTCGAAACTCAGGGCCTTTTGTTGGTGAACGGGGCCGAGGCCGTCGATCCGGTAACGGGAAGCTATTCCATCGAGATTCCCCTGGATTCGGTTCAGACGGTGGATGTCTACAAGGCTGCTTATAAGACCGAGTTCGGTGGATTTACTGGTGGACTGACCACGGTAGAAACCAAGCCGCCTTCCGAGAGGTTCCATTGGGAGCTCAATGACTTCATTCCCACTCCCCGCATCGTAAATGGCACGATCGTGGGCATTCAGGACGACGAGCCGCGACTCTACCTCACCGGCCCCCTGATCAAGAACAAGCTTACGTTTCTAGGGAACG
>DATJKY010000304.1:0-4889 GCA_035490955.1 Terriglobia bacterium
TCGGCTCCACCATGGTTGTGGATGGCGTTGTGGAAGCTATGGAACTGGGTCACCTTCCTTACAAGAAGGCAACCTACGAGGATTACGTGGGCCTGCGTGGGTTAGAGAAGTACGGGAAAAAGAAATGGCGACAATATGTCGTTGACGTGGTGACCCGGCTGATCGCCGCCCTTCAACCCGACGACGTAGTTCTTGGTGGAGGCAACGTCAAGGAACTGAAAGAGCTGCCTAAGGGTTGTCGAGCAGGCGACAATGCGAACGCATTTGTTGGGGGGTTTCGCTTGTGGGAGGGGCCCGCTGACCGCCAACTTTCCACTCGCGCGAAGGTTCGTTGTTGATGGCAGCGGCGGGCTTTAGCCCGGCATCTTGAGATTCAATGACATGCCCGTCCAGCATGCGGGACGGCCTGGACGAGACGGAAAGGAGCATAAACATGGCAGCACGAGCAACAGCCACCAAACGCCAGGGCACTGAACCGCTGACCAAACGCAAGGCCTGGAAGGCTCTCCAAGTCCATTATAAGCAGGTCCGGGAATTACACCTCCGCAATCTCTTCGGCGATGATTCCAAGCGCGGCGAACGGATGACGGCCGAGGCAGTGGGCCTCTTCCTCGATTACTCGAAGAACCGTATCACCGACGAAACCGTCAAGCTCCTTCTTCAACTGGCCGAGGAATCAGGCCTGCGAGGTCGGATCGACGCCATGTTTCGCGGGGACAAGATCAACATTACGGAGGATCGAGCTGTCCTGCATGTGGCGCTGCGCGCCCCCAAAGGAACGTCCATCGTGGTCGACGGCGAGGACGTGGTGCCTCAGGTCCACGACGTGCTCGACCGGATGGCAGACTTTTCCCACCGCGTGCGGAGCGGGGAGTGGAAGGGCCACACCGGCAAGCGCATTCGTAACGTCATTAACATCGGCATAGGGGGTTCCGACCTGGGGCCGGTGATGGCGTATGAGGCGCTTAAGCATTACAGCGAGCGCGCCATGACCTTCCGGTTCGTTTCCAACGTTGATAGCACCGACTTCGCGGAAGCTGTGCGTGATCTGGACCCGTCGGAGACCCTCTTCATTGTCTCCTCGAAAACGTTCACAACGTTGGAAACAATGACGAACGCGCACGCGGCTCGCACCTGGTCACTGGACGGTCTTGGGGGTGACGAAAAGTCGGTCGCCAAGCATTTTGTGGCTGTGTCGACGAACGCGGCCGCAGTGGCATTGTTCGGCATCGATACCGCCAACATGTTCGGCTTCTGGGACTGGGTGGGCGGGCGCTACTCGATGGATTCGGCGATTGGTCTTTCGACCATGCTGGCCATCGGCCCGGATAACTTCAGCGCCATGTTGGACGGATTTCACCAGATGGACGAGCACTTCCGCACCACCCCCTTCGAGCGCAACCTTCCAGTGCTCATGGGTCTGCTGGCGGTCTGGTACAATGACTTCTTCGGTGCGCAGACGGTTGCCGTCTTGCCCTACGAGCAGTACCTGAAGCGCTTTCCGGCTTATCTGCAGCAGTTGACGATGGAGAGCAACGGCAAGCACGTCACGCTCGATGGCGCCGAGGTCGCCTATCCGACCAGTCCCATCTACTGGGGTGAGCCAGGCACCAACGGCCAGCACTCCTTCTACCAATTGATCCATCAAGGGACCCGGCTCATCCCCTGTGACTTCATAGGGTTTGGCCGGCCGCTCAATCCTCTGGGGCGGCACCACGACATGCTGCTAGCGAATGTTTTCGCCCAGAGTGAGGCGCTGGCGTTTGGGAAGACGCCCGAGGAGGTGAAGGCCGAGGGCACGCAGGATTCGCTGGTACCCCACCGGGTCTTCGAGGGCAACCGTCCGTCGAACACGATCCTCGTGGAGCGGCTGACGCCGCAAGTGCTCGGCAAGCTGGTGGCCCTCTACGAACACAGCGTCTTTACCCAGGGCACCATCTGGAATATCAACTCGTTCGACCAGTGGGGGGTGGAACTGGGTAAGGTGCTGGCCCAGCGCATTATCCCGGAGCTCGAGAGCCAGGCAGAACCCCCGCTCGACCACGATAGTTCAACCAACAACCTCATCCATCACTACCGAAAACTCAAGGAGGCATCATGATGACTTACGGCTATGATAAACCTTTGTATATCCAGCCCTTCGACCACCGCGGCTCGTTCGAAACAGGAATGTTTGGCTGGAAGGGCGCGCTGACCCCGGAGCAAACGGCGGAGATCGCCGCCACCAAGCAGGTGATCTACGACGGTTTCAAGGCAGCGGTTGCGGCTGGGGTGCCCAAGCAGAAGGCCGGCATCCTGGTGGACGAGCAGTTCGGCGCAGCCATACTTCGTGACGCATCAGCGCAGGGTTACACAACCGCATGCCCCGCCGAGAAGAGCGGACAGGAGGAGTTTGACTTCGAGTACGGCGAGGACTTCGCCAAACACATTGAAGCTTTCAACCCCACCTTCTGTAAGGTGCTGGTGCGCTACAACCCGGAGAGCGACGAGGCTCTGAACCGCCGGCAGGCGACCCGCCTGAAGCGGCTGTCAGACTACCTGCATGGCGAGAGCCGCAGGCTGTTTATGTTCGAGCTGTTGGTACCGGCGGAGAAGGCGCAACTCGAGAAGCTCAAGGGCGACAAGAAGGCCTACGACCGGGAACTGCGTCCTCGGCTGATGGTGGAGACCATCGAGCAACTCCAGGACGCTGGGGTGGAGGCGGATGTGTGGAAGATTGAGGGATTGGACCGCCGCGAAGATTGCGAGAAGGTTGTGGCGGCTGCACACCGGGGCGGCCGCGACAAAGTCGGCTGCATCATCCTGGGGCGTGGCGAGGACGACAAAAAGGTGCGCGAGTGGCTGACGATAGCAGCCGGAGTTCGAGGGTTCATCGGCTTCGCTGTGGGCCGGACAACTTTCTGGGATCCGCTCGTCAACTGGCGCGCCAAGAAGACAACGCGGGAGGCTGCGGTGGCGGAGATGGCCCGCCGCTACCGGGAGTTCGTGGACATTTTTGAAAACGCCCATGCCCGTGCCGCATGACGGAGAAGGAGCGAACCAGCGAATGAAGAAAGACGCTGTGAAGTTGGCCCCGTCGATCCTGGCGGCGGACTTCGCCCGTTTGGGCGAGCAGGTGGCCGAGGCGGAGCGGGCGGGGGCGGACCGCATCCACGTGGACGTGATGGATGGACACTTCGTGCCCAACATCTCGGTGGGGGCGGTGGTCGTTCACTCCCTTCGCCCAGTGACGCGCCTGCCCCTGGAGACCCACTTGATGATTTCGGACCCGGACTTTTTCCTCGAGGAGTTTGCCGAGGCTGGGTCCGATTCGTTTCTCGTGCACTGGGAAGGTAACGCCAACTTGCATCGCACCGTGCAACGCATCAAGGCGCTGGGTAAACGAGCCGGAGTGGTGATCAACCCTGCCACCCCGGCGGCGGTGCTGGAGGAAATCCTGCAAGATGTCGACCAGGTGCTGGTGATGACGGTCAACCCGGGTTTCGGACATCAGCATTTCCTGCCCACCACGCTGCCCAAGATCCGGCGTGTCTGCGAGATGATTGAACAGATCAAGCCGGGTGCCGACCTCGAGGTGGACGGAGGGATCGATGCGGAGACGGCTCCGTTGGCAGCCGCTGCCGGAGCCAACGTCCTAGTAGCGGGAACGGCCGTTTTTGGTGAAAGAGGAGGGGTGGCCGCAGCGATGAACCGGCTCCGAGCCAGTATCGAGCGGTTGGAGAAAGAACCGTCAACGAGTCGAGTGATGACATTCAGAAAGGAGTGATTCATGCAGCTTGGAATGGTGGGCCTTGGAAGGATGGGAGCAAACATGGTGCGGCGGCTTCTCAAGGGAGGCCATCAGTGCGTGGTCTTCGACAGGTCGCCGAAAGCAGTGAACGAGCTGGTGCAGGAAAAGGCGGTGGGAGGCTCCTCGCTCCAGGACATGGTGAAGAAGCTCGAGAAGCCGCGAGCGGTCTGGCTGATGGTCCCGGCGGCGGTGGTAGACCAGTCTATCGCCGACCTGGTACCCCATCTGGAGGCAGAGGACGTCCTCATCGACGGAGGCAATTCCTATTACGTGGATGACATCCGCCGCGCTAAGGAACTGGCAGCCAAGCGCATTCACTACGTGGACGTGGGGACCAGCGGTGGCGTCTGGGGTCTCGAGCGGGGTTATTGCATGATGATTGGGGGCGAGGAAGAAGTGGTCAAGCACCTCGATCCAATCTTCAAGAGGCTGGCGCCGGGTCGCGGAAACATTGACCGCACTCCGGGACGCGAGAAGATCGGTGGCTCTGCCGAGGAGGGCTACCTGCACTGCGGTCCTAACGGCGCCGGTCACTTCGTTAAGATGGTGCACAACGGAATCGAATACGGCATCATGGCGGCCTACGCTGAGGGGTTGGGGGTCTTGCGTGACGCCAACGTGGGCAAGGAACAACACGCCATTGACGCCGAGACCACCCCACTGCGCGACCCCGAGCACTACCAGTACGACCTCAATTTGCGCGACATCGCGGAGGTGTGGCGGCGCGGCAGCGTGATCGCGTCGTGGTTGCTGGACCTGACGGCGTCAGCCTTGGTCACAGATCCCGCCCTCGCGGAATTCGCGGGCCATGTCTCGGACTCGGGCGAGGGAAGGTGGACGATCAAGGCCGCCATCGACGAAGCTGTGCCCGTGCCCGTCCTTTCCACCGCGCTGTACCAACGCTTCACGTCGCGCGGCGAGGCGGATTATCAGGACAAACTGCTGTCGGCGATGCGTTACCAGTTCGGAGGACACCTGGAGAAAGCTGCCGCCAAATAACCGGCAGTGAAAAGGAGAGTGCGATGAGCGATTCTCATTCCGACGCCCTGGTGTTTTACGGCGCCACGGGCGATCTGGCTTACAAGAAAATCTTTCCGGC
>DATJKY010000305.1:0-3577 GCA_035490955.1 Terriglobia bacterium
CAATAAACTTCTAGCGAAATGGACAGGAAGATGATAGCCTGCGTGCCGAGGTTCCGTGCGCTGTCAACACCTTCTGCAGCGGAAACCGAAGGAAGATTATTGCGAGCCATGTGTCGTCAAAAACGAGTAGATGAAAAAAACGGCTGATATCCGCCAGCGTCCGCCGCCTTGCCCTCCATGACCGATGCCACAGGCTAACAGGGATTCCCGACAAGTGAGGTCAACTCTTGAGTCCTCCTCACCTTCAGGCTTTGATTCCGTCGAGAGGGGCACGGCAGAGGAGCAGAGGCTTGGACGAGCCTGCACTTCAGGCGGCGGTTTGCCAATGATAGCGATGATGCAGGCCGCCGACGCGGGGCATTCCCACGACCTTGGCGGTCCCGCTGGGCCTGCTTTCGACCACCCGGAGAGTCGGCGTCTCCTGCTTCAAGGCATCGTGAATGCGATCGTCGTGGTACAAATCGACAATCAAACACCCACAATACTCATTGCCTAGAAGCCCGGGAAGTTCGTTATCCCTGGCATCCCTGGTGCGGCCGTCGCGTCATGGTATATGAGGCACTCAGCAAGCAGGGGCGACGCGTGTTCTATTGCGGGAGTGAAGAGGGTCCAGTCGTACGGCATTTGGAGATCCCGCAATGGATGTTCGATCCGGAGGCCTGTTGCCGAATGCCTTTGGCTGGCGCACCCATCGTCGGTTGCGATGCCTTGCTGGATTTGAAAGAGTTGCTCCGCTCCGTGCCTCGCCAACAACGTGACATTGTGCTCCGAACTCCGCATCATCCCCTGGGAGGTGCTGATGCGAAAATCACGGAGCCGACAGAAGGACACTCAGCTCGAACTGTTTCAGGTGTTGCCGAAGGTCCCACGGAGGCACGAGTTGCCTCGAGAGACCCGAGAGAAGACGACCCAACTGCTGGCGCGTCTGCTGCGCGAGCACGGTACCAAAACTCTCGCTTGCCGTCGCAGAAGGGAGGCGTGGGATGAGTGACAAGATCAAAGCGCAGCATCTGCAGCGCAAAAGCGATGCTCTATGTGCGCCAGTCCTCGGCCTACCAAGTCAATCACAACCTGGAAAGCCAAAAGCTGCAGTACGCCATGGAAGAACGGTTGAAGCAGTTAGGGTGGCGTGAGATCGAAGTGGTGGACGACGACCTGGGGCGGTCGGCCGCGGGGACGGTCACCCGTGCGGGCTTCGAGCGCATGGTCGCCGAAGTCTGCCTGGGGAAGGTGGGGGCGGTGGCCGCGCGCGAGGTCTCGCGCTTTGCCCGCAACAGTCGAGAATGGCAACAGCTAGTGGAAGTCTGCCGCGTCGTCGACACGGTGTTAATCGACCAGGAAACGGTCTATTCCCCGCGGCAAAGTAATGATCGCTTGCTGCTGGGGCTGAAAGGCAGTTTGAACGAGTATGAACTGGATTTGTTGCGGCAGCGTTCGCTGGAAGCGCGGAGGGAAAAAGCGCGGCGTGGCGAGTTGCTGGTGGCGGCCCCGGCCGGCTACCTCAAGACGGAAGAAGGCCGTTTGGAGAAAGATCCTGATCTTCGGGTTCAGGAGGCGATCCGCTTGGTATTCGCCAAGCTCCGCGAGTTCGGCAGCGTGCGTCAGACCCTGTTGTGGTTTCTGGAGCAGGGTCTGGATCTACCCGTGCACACGCCGCAGTGGGAGATCACCTGGAGGCGTCCCAGCTATGCGACGATCTATCGCTTGGTGACCAACCCGGTCTATGGGGGCGCCTACGTCTACGGGAAAACGGAGCCTACGATCTCTTATGAAAATGGTGAACCCCGTTCGGGCTCCCGGCGCAAGCCTCGCGAGCAGTGGCTGGCCTTAATCCCCGAGGCCCACGAAGGCTATGTGAGGTGGGAAGAATTTGAGCAACTCCAGAAGATGATCTCGGAGAATCTCTATGGGCGCGGAGAGGTGGGAGCAGCCAAGCTGGGGGTGCGTTGTTGGCCGGGTTGTTGCGCTGTCGGCGCTGTGGTCGTAAGCTGACCGTACGTTATACGGGGCAGCATCATGATGTCCTGCGCTATGCTTGTGACCGGGGCTGGCTGGACAACGGGCAACCTCGGTGTATTGCCTTCGGGGGGACGGTGGTTGATGAAGCGCTCGCGCGGGAGGTGGTGCGCGCTGTACAACCAGTGGCGCTGGAAGGAGCAGTCTTGGCCAGCGAAGAAGCAACCCGTCAGCAGGACGATGTCCTACAAGCCTTGAGACGAGAGCTGGAAGCGGCGCGTTATGCGGCGCAGCGGGCCCAGAAGCAATACGATGCGGCGGATCCGGAAAATCGTCTTGTGGCCGACGAATTGGAGCGCCGCTGGAACCAAGCCCTGCAACGCGTTCGCGAAGTCGAACTGCGTATCGAGCAGCATGTCGAGGATCACGGTCAAGGGGCCACACCGACGCGGGAGGAATTGGAGGGTTTGGCCACGGAGCTGGAGGCGGTGTGGAATTCTCCGGAGGCCGACGTGCTTGTGAAAAAACGCATCGTGCGAACCCTGATCCAGGAGGTGGTGGTGGATGTGGATGCGCAAGCGGGAGAGGTCATCCTGCTCATCCACTGGAAGGGAGGAGTCCATACGGAGTTGCGGCTTCCGCGGCGGCGGCGCGGGCAGAACCGTTACGAGACCTCGCCGAACATCGTGGAGGCCGTGGGCGTGCTGGCTCGCATCTGCCCCGATGATTTATTGGCCAGCGCGCTCAATCGCAATGGTCTGCGGACGGGGCGGGGGAACCGCTGGACACGCCAACGCGTAGCCTCGCTACGTAGCGATCATCGGATCGCGTGTTATAGTAGCGAGCGGCGTACGGCGGAAGGGTGGATGAACTTAACGGAAGCCTCCGCCTTTCTGGGTTTCAATCCCAGAACGCTGCGCCTTGCCGTCGAGCGCAGGGAGATTGAGGCGGAACATCCCTTGCCCGATGGCCCTTGGGTTTTCAAGCGGCAGGCGCTGGAAACTGAAGCGGCGGCTAATCTCGTAGGCAGGGCCCGCCGCACGGACCGAGCCGCCGCAATACCGGGGTCGGAACAAGGCGACCTTGGGTTTTCAACCACATAGCGAGGTGGGCGGTATGAAGCACAGTCGTACCACGACGATCGCATTCACGATGCCCTGAGGAAGGAGACACCCACGGCCCGTGTGGTCGAACGAAGGCCGGACGCGACCGCCAAGGTCGTAGGTGTACCGCAGGTAGGCGGCTCGCATCATCGCAGCCGCCGCTCCTCTTCTGTGTCCTCTCGATGAAGTAAGGGCCAGAACGTCAGGGGAGTCAGAATCCGACCTCACTTGCCGTGAGGCTGTGGCACCGGTCACGGAAGGCAGGCCTGAGACGCTGGCGAGATCAAGCGTTTTTCACTGTGCGTGTTTTTGAGGACACACAGGGTTCCCGCGCTACTCCGGAGGCTTTTCCAGCGGCGCGCTCCCGATACAGTACTAACGTTTTTCGTTCCTAATCCGGCTTTTGCAGTCGATCTAGGACATCACCGCATTCGGTACCCCGAGCGAACCTCTCCGTATAGGGAGTTGTTCGGCCAAGCGCATTCTTTCCGTATAGTCCGTGGCGTGGCTCGGGTAGG
>DATJKY010000306.1:0-2267 GCA_035490955.1 Terriglobia bacterium
GACTTGATCCAGGAGGGAAACCTCGGCCTGATGAAAGCCGTGGACAAGTTTGAGTATCGTCGCGGGTACAAGTTTTCCACTTATGCGACCTGGTGGATTCGGCAATCCTGCATGCGGGCCATCGCCGACCAAGCCCGAACCATCCGGGTCCCCGTTCACATGATAGAGAAGATCTACAAGCTCAGGCGTGCCGCGGGCCAACTCGTGCAAGAGCTCGGCCGCGGGCCCAGCGCGGAAGACATCGCCAAGCACATGGGAATCCCGCCAGACGAGGTACAAAGGGTGCTGAAGATTGCGCAAGTGCCCGTTTCGCTCGATGGACCCATAGGCGAAGAACAGGATGCCCGCCTGGGTGATTTTATCGAAGACCGTAGCGTTGCTTCTGCGGCTGAGGTCGCGGTTAGCAACAACCTGAGGCAGTGCACGGCAGCGGTCTTGAAGACTCTTAGCTCTCGGGAGGAAAAGATTCTTAAGATGCGGTTCGGACTAGAGGACGGCAATCCCCAGACTCTCGAGGACGTGGGTCAGAGTTTTGCACTGACCCGTGAGCGGATCCGGCAGATCGAGGCAAAGGCGCTGCGCAAGCTTCGGTACCACTCGACTAAGCTGAAATTACGAGCCCTGCTGGAGGCGTTCTAGCTCAGGTGTCGCTGTTGGCCCGCGACTCACCGCCAGTAAGTTTACCGGCTTCATCGCTTGCCGGGACGATGTTTCGCTCGGTATTCGTGCAGTGCCTGGTTCGGAAGCGTGGAGTGGCAGCCAGTTTAGCCTGTCCTTCGCCAAAACTCTGTCCGACCGGAAATAGTCGACTTCACGACTCTCTGGCCATCACCCTGACTTCATGTTTGCGCTGCTCTGTTCGCTGATTCGCCTTCTCGTTTTGCCCAGCCGTGTTCGAGAAATTGCCCTGGAGAACTTGGCCCTCCGCCAACAGCTGATTGTCTTCAAGCGGCGCTGTCGCCGACCACGACTACGAAAGGCAGATCGGTTGTTCTGGCTATGCCTCTCCAGGAACTGGAAGAACTGGCGCCGAGCCCTGATCATCGTCAGACCGGAAACGGTGGTGTCCTGGCATCGCAAGGGCTTCCGGCCAACCAAGGGCGCCCGCACTCGAGCCTAGGACCGGGGATTCCTGAACCCTCAGGAGGCAAGCCAGTGCCGCCCGTTTCCGGCTACGGTATTCCGTGTGGTCACCGCGTGGTCGGAATTCCCATCTTGGGTGGTCTGCATCACGAATACCGGCTGGAGAAGGTAGCGGCTTGAAAAGTGAGCAGAAAATCAGGAACGATGCGATTTCTTGTGGAGCACAAGAGTGATCGTTTGCGCATGGGCGGTTGCGGAAAGACCCAGCGTACAGAGAGCCACGCACAGCGCCAGCGCTCCTTTCCTCCAGGCAAGCGCCCGGAGGCCTGCAAACTCAAGTCGGTCTGTAGTCATTGATTGTCCTCCGTTGTCGAGAGTGCTTCTTGCTTGGCGGGCTGGAGAGGGCGTTTTGGCTTATCCTCCCCAAGTCACGCAGAGTGAATAACATCAGCAAACGATGAAAACAATCCGAAAAGTCACAAGAAGACACAGCACAGTGGGTACTTGACCAGTCAGATCTCCACAGAGCGTGCGGCTTGAGCTAGCAACCTCGCATCAGTAACAACTGGTCGCCCAGCATTCGGATAGCTGGCGAGAACAGCCCTTGTATTAAACTAAGCGTCCTCGGACGACGGGGAGCTCTCACTTGGAATTGGCCCGCAGAGACCATAAGTAAACAGTACGCCGTTACACCAGGTTCTATGTCTGCCGGCGGCCCCGTGTATAATGGAGCGAATCGAACCGCAGCGACCTGCAATCGATGCGGGCCGTAGCGAGCAATGCAGAGTTAATCAAGCCATCGGCATAGATGAAAGCTATCACCGTAGAACCAAAGAGAGCAGGGTCCGCACAATTGGAAGATGTTCCGGAACCCGATCTCCACGATGGCTCAGTGCTCGTGGAGGCCATCGCCGTGGGGGGTCTGCGGGACCGATGTGGAGATTGTAGAGGGGCATTACGGGTGGGCTCCCCCCGGCAAGACGCGCCTCGTGTTGGGTCACGAATCGCTCGGCCGGGTGGTGGACCCGGGCCCAACAGGCGGGCTTAACAAGGGCGACCTGGTGGTGGGCATCGTCCGCCGTCCCGATCCCGTTCCCTGCCCGAACTGCGCAGTTGGCGAGTGGGATATGTGCCGCAACGGCCAATACACCGAGCGCGGCATAAAGCAGATCGACGGTTTTATG
>DATJKY010000307.1:0-1830 GCA_035490955.1 Terriglobia bacterium
GAGCGACTCCTGGAGGAAAAGTATCCCAAGGGAAGACGTCTCAAATCCTTAAAGGGAATAAGACCCTGCGTCAATCTCATCCGGTATGCGGATGACTTTGTCATTACCGGTAAATCGAAAGAATTACTGGAGGAAGAGGTCAAACCCCTCGTCGAGCAATTTCTGCAAGAACGAGGACTTGAACTCTCTCCTACAAAGACAGTCATTACACACGTGGAGAAAGGCTTTGACTTCCTCGGACAAAACGTGCGCAGATACCCCAACGGGAAACTGCTCATCAAGGACTCCAAGAAAAATATCAAGACCTTCTTGGGTGGCACCCGAAGAACGATCAGAGCTGCATTGGGTAAGTCTGCCGCCGATCTGATCGATGAACTCAACCCCAAAATCCGGGCTGGGCCAACTATCATCGGCATGTGGTGAGCAAGCGCACGTTTGATCGCGCGGATCACGAAATCTTCTCCAGCTTATGGCGGTGGGCCCGAAGAAGACACCCGAACAAAAGCCCGCACTGGCTCAAACAGAAGTAGTTTTGGGCTACGCCAGGGTCGTGACTGGTCCTTCTTCGGGGAAACCTGCGACGACGAGGGGCAGCCAAGCAAGGTCTGGCTGTACTGCGCCGTAAGCACGCCCATTAAACGACACGTTAAAGTCAAAGGCGAAGCCAACCCGTACGATCCTGCCTACGAAGCCTACTTCGAAAAACGCCAAGCAGACCATATGCGGGACACCTTTCGAGGTACTCGCACTCTTCGCTATCTCTGGTATGAACAACGCGGACCTTGCCCCGTGTGCAACGAGAGAATTACCCGGATTACCGGTTGGCGCCTTCACTACCGCGTCCCCCGTGTGCTGGGTGGTTCGACCAGTGCCACGAACCGCGTTTTACTTCATCCGGAGTGCCATGACAGAGTTCATCGCCAGCGTCTTCACGTATCGAAACCGCGTCTCCTCATAGGGGGCGTTTGAAGGGCTTGAGCCGGATGAAGGAAACTTTCACTCCGGTTCTGAGAGGGCCGGGCAGCCGCGAGGCTGCCTGGCTACTCGGTGCTACAGACAATTGGCGGAGCGAGGACTTTTACCTCGCGAGACTCACAGCATTGTCGACTGCTCCTCTCACTTTGGGGGTCAGTCCACCAGCCGCGAGGCTGCCTTATTCCGAACGCAGCGCTTCGGTCACGTCCACATGTGCAGCGCGTGCTGCGGGGAACGTGGACGCGATAGTTGCGGCGGCCAGCAACACGATGACCGAGGCAATCACTGGCCACGCGCTCGGCATCTGCAGGGCCGGGAAATAACTGGTGGCCAGGCGGGTTAATGCGTAACCGAGGATCGCGCCCGCCGCGATGCCGGATACAGCCATCACCGCACCGTCGGTGATTACCCCCGTCAGCAGATGTCTAGGCTGCGCTCCAACCGCCAGCCGGATGCCGAACTCGCGCGTGCGTCCGCTGACAGAAAATGCCAGCACGCCGGCGACCCCGACCACAGCAATCGCCAGCGCCAGCCCCGCCAGACCGCTGAAGACCAGCGTATTCAGCCTGTCCGGGGTCAGCACTTCGGCCCGAATATCTTCCAGGGTGGCGGCGTGCTCCACCGGCTGCTCCGAAGACAGGCCGCGGATGATGCGAGTCAGCGGGATGGCCAAGGCATGGGGATCGGAGCGGGTGTGGACAAACAGGCGGCCGCCGAACAGCGGCAGCTCCTTGCTGGTATCGTCGGGAACCTGCCCGAACGGCTGGTAGATGGTAAGCATCGGCCCAGGCACTACATGTTCATCGTCGACATCGGCGGCGACTCCCACGATGCGGCGCGGTTCCGGGCTGATGT
>DATJKY010000308.1:0-3373 GCA_035490955.1 Terriglobia bacterium
AGGAGTCGAAAGCTAATATCTAATATAATGACCAGCTGCCGCATACGCAGCGTCAGGCAGCTCTGCTGGCCGGATCTCGGTCGCAACGAACCGCATGTTTGGCCTGGTGAACCGCTTCGCAGATCGCTTAGACTAAGACTAACCAAACATATTTGAAATTTTAATCGACCGGGTCGGCCTCAATTCCTGTAGGCATTTCTCTGGCTCGGGCCTGTGGCAGTCGACAGAAATTACCCCATCGGAGCCAGTTTCTGCGTCGGGTAACCGAGGATTGTGGTTGCCCGGCCGGTATCGCCATCCATGTACACGAATGCGGATCCCTCGATGCGGTATTGACCCTTCCAACCGATCGCGAAGGTGGTCTCGGTGTCCTCGATCTGGATCGGCTCAGCATCCCCATCCCGGGCTAACCGTGCAGCGAGGTGGTCGGAAGCATCGAGCAGCCACGCATCGCCAGATTCGGTGGAGAACAGCACAATTTGGCCAAAGCTGACGACCCGCTCATCGTGCTCGGCTGCCCGGCGCTGAATGTAGCGGACCTCGTCGGCAAGGCGAAAACTCTTGTCGTCGACCATACGTTTGCCCGGTCCGCGTCGGATCTTCTTCGCCACTGTCCCGCGTCGCGTGGTGTAAGCCATGGATCTCTTCATCAAGCTGTTCGGCGACCTGCTGACGTTCGTCTACCATTGTTTCGACCGCATCGTCATTCACGGCTACCTAACCTGTCTCTGTCGGCCCGAGCACGTGGTCCATTTCTTCCGGGAGGTCGTCGGCGTTCCTGTAATCACCAAGGATACCTTACGTCAACGAACGAACGACTACCAGAGCTGGGTGGAGGCCGTCGCCCGCATTCATCGAATCCCGATCCAATGGCCCGAGAAAGGCACGCGCAAGGAGGATTATGTCCAGCGTTGGCTACGCCGAATGGAGAGGAAGAATGCCTACGGCGTGTATTTTATCTTCAAGAGCATGGAGGTGGGATCGACGTTCCGCATCACTGTGCCGAAATATCCCACCAAAGACCCAAATTACCGTATCATCGCTAACCAGCGTAGTCGCTTCACTCACTACTACTTTTACATTCGCGATGAAGTGCTTGGACCCGTCGTGATATGCGTGGGGTCCTTCTTCCCCTTCAAGACGACCTACTACCTCAACGGCCACAGCTTCATCGAGCACCAGCTCAACCAGGCGAATATCGGCTTCCGCAAGAATGACAACGCGTTTCTGGCTGTCGACGACGTCGCGGCGCTGCAGGCTGCCGCCGACAAGCTAAGCCCTGACATCATCCGCAAGCGACTCGATTATTGGACCTTCATCCTGGGCCCGAAGTTCTCCGCCAAAGAGCGCCGACAGGTCAAGCTGTCCCGTACCTATGCCATCAGTCAGGTAGAGTATTGCTTCAACTATGTATTCAAACGCAACTTTCCCATCCACAAGCTGTTCGAGCGAAGCTGCGAACTTGGTTTGTGGCGCCTGACGGCCCACAAGATCGCCGAGGTCTTCGGTACCCGCCTACGTCGCACTCATCGAGGCAAGCTCTTCACCGTCATCGATCAAATCGAGCATGGTCACCATGTCTTCCGCGCCTACTTCAAGAACGCGATTCTTAGACAGTATGAGAAGTTCTCCATATTCTTGCGCAACGAACTTTGCTCCAATAACCTTTATGACTTCGGCCTCCACAAGGGGTTGGGCCATCTCGATGACGTCCGTCAGAAGTTCCTGACCATCATCGACCGGTTCACGGGTTTCCAGGCCCAATGGCTCAACGTCCATGGGGATTTTCCTCTTCTTCAGCGTATCGCCTTGCCGATGACCGTTGGCTCGATCCGCTATCCTGGCATCAAGATCCATGACACGCGCGTGATTCGCCTCCTCGAGGTTCTCCTGCACGGCGGCACTCAGGTCGGCGGCTGGACAGCACGGGAAATCCACCAGGCTGTCCTGACCACCTTCGACCTCTCCGATGCAGCTTACGGCCTGAACCAGCTCCGCTACGATCTGCGAAAACTCAAGGGCCACAGCCTGCTGGAGCGCGACGGTAGCCGCTATGCCTACCGCCTCACCTCGAAGGGTGCTCAGGTCGCACTGTTGTTCCTGTTCTTCCATAAGCACCTATGTGGACCGCTGGCCAACAGCTGCTTCCACCATCGTCCCAACCCGCAACATCGACCGGACAGCCGCCTCGAAGTCGCCTATCACCGTGCCGATAAGGCTATCCAGCAAGTCGTCGACCTACTCGCTGCAGCCTGACCCCTCAGCGTCAAAGATCGCAGACACCCGGCACGCTCGACGGTGACGCAACCCGAGTCCATCCAATCGCCAAATCTCTCCATCTTCAGCTGCAAATTCTGGCATAGGTCGCACCCGACGCATGCCGCGCCACGCTCACTTCCTGCCCATCACTTGACCTCACCCTCACTCCGATGTTCGACTCGTCTTGTCAAAGACTTAACGCCCAAGAATGTAATGGGGGCAAAAGCCGTGGCGGTAAGATTATACGATTCCCGGAATCTGACGAGTCAGATTCATTGTGGGGATGGTGCCGCCCGCAAACTTGGACGATCTCTCACACGCCGAGCTTAAAACCTTGGTCGTGGCCCTGTTTGAACAGATAGCGGAGTTGCGGCGAACGATTGCCGCGCAGGCCGAGGAGATTGCCCGCCTGAAAGGCGGCCCACGTCGGCCGAATATCAAACCGAGTGGCATGGAGAAGGCGACCGAGCCGAAGCCGGACAAGCCTGCCGGCGAGGGACGGGGCAAGCGCGGCGACACGAAATCGAAGCTGACCATCCACGAGGAAAAGACCGTCAAGGCCGATGCCCCGGCCGGGTCGCGTTTCAAGGGCTACACGAGCTTCATCGTGCAGGATCTGGTGGTCCGTCCGCACGTCACCAATTTCCGTTGTGAGCGCTGGCAGACACCGGATGGCAAGGTGGTGACGGCCTCGCTGCCAGCCGGCATCGATGGGCATTTCGGTCCGCAACTGCGTCGCTTCGTGCTCGCCCTCTACCATCAAGGGCAGACGACCGTGCCGCGGCTGGTGACGCTGCTGCGCAGCCTCGGCATCTTCATCTCCAAGCGCCAAGTGGTGCGCCTGCTCAACGCCGGGAAGGACGAATTCCTCACCGAGGCCCGTGACGTACTCCGTGCCGGGCTCTCGAGCGCCGATTGGATCACGGTTGACGACACCGGCGCTCGCCACAGGGTCGCCAACGGCTTCTGCACTCAGATCGGCAATGAGCACTTCACCTGGTTTGGCACCACGGATTCCAAGAGCCGCCTCAACTTCCTCGAATTGCTGCGCGCCGGTCACGGCGATTACGTGATCAATGATGAGGCGATCGCCTACATGCGCGAAAGGGCGTTG
>DATJKY010000309.1:0-21041 GCA_035490955.1 Terriglobia bacterium
CTGACCCTAATGGTGGGTAGCCACGCTCAGTGTTTCGCTGACCGTGCGCTTTTCGGTCAAGTCGGGGCCCCGTTTCCCCGCTCTCAAAACCCACGGTTAGAAAAATCCTGACCGTGGCTACCAACTCGCAGGGATGGAGGAGTCGAAGTATGCCGAATGCCGACAAGTTCAAGACACTGACGTGCCTGGAAGGTAAGTTGGGACAGGACCCGCTGCTGGACGAAATTCAGCGAGACGTCCAGTCCAGCTCCGTTCTTGAGGCGATGAAGGGTTACATCGACCAACTCGAGGGCAAGCTGGATAACAATGCTCGCCCTTACCAAAAGCTGGCCCGGCTCTTCATGGCCGGTCTCACTCCCGACCGCGTTGAAGGCCATCACGACGGCGAAGCGATCGGTCTTCGTACGGGAGACGAACACGGGCTGCTCGCCTCTTACGGGAACTTCTTGGGATACGTTTGGGGGACGATCGTAGGTCCCGTGGCCCCATGGGTGGGGAAATCTTTTAAGCCAGTGGACGGCGATGCACTCCGAAACTACACCGACGCTTTCGAGAAGGGTGAGATCCCCACTTATCTGGGGATCAACCACTTCGAGGAGATGAAGCAATCGGTCGCTATGCTGTTCGGGTATCCGATTCTCGTGTTCTGGATGCACCTGAAGGACGCTCCGCAGCAGGAGCGCAACCTCTACGGCTACGAGAAGAATGGAGGACTCTTCATTGCCCGGCAGGCGGCTTCGGTCTATCCAGGAACCGCGCGCCAGGTCTTCCAGCTCAATTATCGCTGGCACAACCTGGGGAATCTGCCTCCCGTCAGCTACCTCATCGACGAAATCGTGACCATTGGCGACGGCATTTACCTCGGACAACTGTTGTTTGCCACCCAGCATGTGCTCCATCGGTACGACCCTGGCGTTCCCTCAGCCGATTACGACTATCAGCACTTCGGTTACTTTCTCCTCATGGATGATAGCTGGGCCAGCGAAACGCGTCGGGTGTTCAAAAACATTAAACCGGGCCTTATCACCACCCAAGTCCCGGCGCCCCCGGCGCCCGCCCCCAGCGGGCATCCCTCCGCGGGCGCGCTGCCTTCGAAATTCACCGCTCTGACACTCGCCCAGCCCGTGGACGGAAACTGCGACGACAGTGTGTGGGCCCAGGTTCAGGAAGATATGAAAGGCCATGAAACGATTCTGGACCTGCTCAAGACCTATAGCGACGAACTGATGAAGAACTACGACAACCGCTCGCCTTGTTTCTTGAAACTCCACGAACTGTTTAACCGCGGCACCGGTCCGGATGAGGTGACCGGGTTCCTTCACGGCGCGCTGGTGACATTCCACACTGAAGGCTTCTACCGATTCTTTAATCTCAACACGCTGAACGTCGGCTGGATGTTGGGCCGGCTGTTCACACCCTGGACCGGAAAGACATTCGATCCCATTACACCAGACCGGTTAAAACAGTTTACCGACGGGGTTGAAGAGGGCTCGTTGCCGACGTTCTGGGGAACTAACACACTTTCGTTCAAGACGGCGAGGCAAAAGTTCACAAAGGACGTGATGAGACTCGCCGGAGTGTGGACCGAAGACGTTCCAGCGGAGGAGTCCAGTCGGTTCGGCTACGATCTGAAGAGTTTTTTCTTCATCGCCCGAAACGGAGTCTCGATCAACGAAGAGAACAAGGGGAAGAAGGTGTTCCTGTTCAACTACCGGTGGCCCAAGCTGCGCACTTCCCCTCCGGACAATTTCTGCATCGACGAACTGGTGAAGGTCGCCGATGGCCTCTACCTTGGTCAACTGATCTACTCGACCGAGCTCTTGAAGCCGTATGACCCGAAGGAAGATCCGTCCGCCTACAAATATCGTCTGTTCGGATATTTTCTGTTGATGGATGACGACTGGCAGAGGAGGAGACTGAGCATCGGGCTCGATCCTTACAACGTTTAGAAGCAGGTAGTGGCTAGTGGTTTATGGCAAACACCCGAAGTGCAACCTTCAGCATCCGGCTTAAACCGGAGATTAAGAGGCGCCTCGCACAGCTCGCGAGAGCTTCCGGCCCAAGCTCGAACTTTCTCATTTCGGACGCAGTGGTGTTCTACGTCGCAGACCAGGAAGGAATGCTGGCCGAAATCCGCTAAGCGGATCGTCAGGTGGAGGCTGGTCACTACATCAGACAACAGGATATAAAGCCTTGGCTTCTGTCGTGGGGTACCGACCACGAGCTGCCTCCGCCTAAATGCGTATGTGGTGAGGACCACGATGACGAGGCCTTGTGCCGGTAGAAGTTATCTGGTCCGCCCTGGCACGCGCGCGACTGCAAGAGATACACGCTTATGTTGCTCTGGACAAGCCTGACGCAGCAAAGCCGATGGGCTGGTGAATGAAAGCAGCTTACGATGTCGTCGTCGTGGGCTCCGGTTTTGGGGGAGCCATCACCGGGTGCCGGCTGGCGCAGGCCGGACGCTCCGTGTGCGTCCTCGAGCGTGGTAAGCGATGGGACAAAACCGGTTTTCCAAGGTCCACAGGAGAGGTTGCCAAATCGTTCTGGGTTAGGAACGAGAGCCTGGGCTTCCTGGAATACGACGCTTTCCGGCGTATCGACGTCATTCGGGGATCCGGCGTAGGCGGCGGTTCCCTCCACTACTTCAATGTCCATCTCCGAGCACCGAAAGAGATTTTCTCTCAGCCGTGGCCCGCGGAAGTCACGCGTGCTACTCTCGATCCCTACTACGCGCTCGCTGAGAAGATGCTTGAGTCCGTGCCGCTCACTCCTCCTCAAGGTCGTGAATTGCCCGATCGGACGAAGGCCTTTCTGGCAGCAGCGTCTGCTGTAGGGCGTAAGGCCGAGCTGGTTCCTATCGGTGTCTACACCGGAGAAGACCGCAAAAACCCTTATAGCGGTCTCGCGCAGACTGCTTGCGATTATTCAGGCAACTGTATGCTGGGTTGCGACCTGCACGCGAAGAACACCCTGGACCTGAATTATCTTCCGCTGGCCGAGAAGCATGGTGCGGAGGTTTACCCCCTCCATGTCGCCGATAGGATTGAGTCGTTGGATGCCAGCGGGTATAGAGTCTCGTTCGACCAGCTCGACCCGGCGCATCCGAATCGTTCGGAGCGGGGCTCGGTTGTGGGGCGGCAGCTCATTCTCGCCGCCGGGACTCTCGGGACCAGCGAACTTCTGCTGCGCGCCAAGCAAGTCCATCGGACTCTTCCCAACCTCAGCCAAGCGCTGGGAACTCGATTTTCGGGAAATGGAGACTTTATTCTGGCGGGTACCTTCGAGGCTGACCGCGAGGTGGATCCTGGTCGAGGTCCGAGCATTACCGTCGGAGCGGACTTCTCTACAGCAAACAACCGAATTTACATCGAAGACTTGGGATTTCCAGACCCATTCCTGTGGTTTCTGGAAGGCGCCATTCCGAATTCGCACCGCTTGGTTAACCTCATTAAAGCGACGGGATCGTATCTTCTGGCCAGCCTGGGGCTGGGACCTGACCGCGTCAGTTTCGAGGCCGACCGACTTTTCCGCCGTGGAACTACCACAAGGTTCCTCCCCTATCTCGGGATGGGCACGGACGCCTCGAACGGCCTACTGACGCTCAGAGACGGACAGATTGACATCCAATGGAGCCATCGCAAGAGCCGACAGATGTTCCGCGAACTGGAGAGCGCCCTAAAGGACCTGAGCCGAAGCCTGAACGGAAAATACGTCACCAGCCTCCTCTGGCATTGGCCCTTCCGGAAGCTTCTTACCGCTCATCCTTTGGGTGGCTGCGCCATGGGGAGCCGCATGGAAGAAAGCGTCACTAACCATCGCGGTGAGGTTTGGGGTTATCCGAATCTCCTGGTTGCTGACGGCTCGCTCGTTCCGTCTGCAGTTTCAGTGAATCCTTCTCTCACCATCAGCGCCTTGGCGGAGAGGGTCGCCTTTTGGCTGGTGAACGGGCGTGAAATGAATTAAGATCCTCCCCTCAGCCGTTTCAGCAGTCTCACCGCGGTGCACCCGGCCAGCATTCACTGACCCTCGCCAGGATGGTGTTCTGCGCACTGAATAGACTGCATCAATTGAGCTCGTATGCATCCACTCGCAAGGGGTCGCGCGAAGCCGGCTGGGTGTTCCCTTTGTCGTCGGTGACGCGAACGGAAATGCGGTACTCGTCCTCGCCGGCGACCTCGAAAGGCGCCTTCAATATGAGGTGCGCTTTGCGAAGTTTTTCCTAGGGACGCTTCTGGACACTTACGCGGAATGTGTTCGCGCGGGCGAGCGTTTTCAACGCCGACGCCCCACCGCGGTCCAAACGCCCACTCCGCGTGGGGGCGCCGCAAGTGGCGTTTTTCAAGACGATCGACGGTGTGGGTCTGCGCCTCACGCGCTACCAGGGCGGCACCAAGGGGCCGGTAGTTCTTTCGCACGGGCTCGGCGTCTCCAGCCTCATCTTTTCGATGGACACCATCGAAACTAATCTGCTTGAGTACCTCTTCGCCCAAGGTTATGACGTCTGGCTGCTCGATTACCGCTCGAGCATCGCGCTGCCCGCAGCCACGCTTCAATCGAGCGGCGACGACGTGGCCAGCAAAGACTACCCCGCTGCCGTCAGCAAAGTGCTTGAGCTGACGGGCGCCAAGAGCGTCCAGACGGTGGTCCACTGCTGGGGCTCTACGACATTTTTCATGGCCATGCTGGCCGGCCTCGAGGGCGTGCGGTCAGTCGTGGCGTCGCAGATCGCCACCCAGATTCGAGCGCCATTCGCCACCCATATCAAGACGGGTCTGCACGTGCCGTCGTTCCTCAAGGCCGTCGGGGTCGAAAGCCTCAACGCCTATGTAAACAATCACGAGGGGTTGCTGGGCAAGATTTACGACGGAGCGCTCAAGCTCTACCCGATCGAGCTGAAGAATCGCTGCACCAACGCCACCTGCCACCGCATCACGTTTATGTACGCGCCGCTCTACGAACACGCCAACTTGAACGAAGCCACGCACGACAACCTGCATGAGATGTTCGGTGTGGCCAACATGAAGTCATTCGAGCACTTGCAGCTTCTCACCAACACCGGCCATCTGGTGGATTTCGATGGCCATGACGTCTACCTGCCCCACCTCGACCGGCTGGCGATCCCCATCACCTTTATCCACGGGGCGCAGAACGAGTGCTTCCTGCCCGAGAGCACGGAGATCACAATGAACGATCTGGTGGCAGCGAACGGGACCAGCCTTTACAAACGCCACGTGATTCCGGGCTACGGGCACATAGACTGCATCTTCGGGAAGAATGCGGTGAACGATGTCTTCCCCTTTGTATTGGAGCACCTGGAGGCAACCCAGTAGGAGCTGATTGATGAGCGTCCGAACGGTGTGCATCTGTCCTATGACACCATGGCCGGCTTTCTCGCTCATTACGGAAGTTCAGACGCGCTGAAGGTCGCACCGGATCTCGACCTCAAGGTTGAAAACCTGCTTAAGGAGGCCGCGGCCTGAGGTCAGAAATTGTGGTCCTGACGCACCACCACGCGAGCTGGTAACAGGTCCTGAGTTCTATCCGGATCTAGGGCTTCGCACGTGCCACCCTGACACCCCTGTGGATGAGGTTCACGAAGCGTTCCATGGCGCGCGCATACCACTCGCGGCCGACGCCGAACCCGACACGGAAGTGATCGGGAAACCCCCAGCAGTCGCCGGGCGCCAGCAGCAGGCCATATTGCAACGCCTCTTCGCAGAGGCAGCGCGCGTCGCCTCCGCAGGCGAGGCGCACCCAAGCGGTCATCCCGCCCATGGGGCGAACCCAGTCGATGACATCCGCTGACTGAGTGACAACGCACTCGAGTAGCCGAAGGTTCGCGCCCGTCACCTCGCGGGTGCGTCCGAGGACCTGGTCGTGATGGCGGATGGCGATTTCACCGAGGAATTCCCCCATCGGCGTGTTCGAGACGGTAACGTATTCGCGCGCGTTCAGGTACTCCCTTCGACGGGCGGCGTCGCGTTCGACGATCCAACCCAGGCGCAGGCCAGCGAGCGAGAGCGCCTTCGAAAAATCACCGAGGACGGTCGCATACGGGAGGCGCGCGGCGGAATCGGTTTCGCGGCCGTGATAAATCGGGTGGAAGACTTCGTCGGAGACGAACTGGATCCCCTGCGCCACGGCAAAATCGTGCAATGCGCCCATTTCTGCGTTGCTGAGCGTGGCGCCGGTGGGGTTGTGTGGTGAGTTGACGACTAGAATCTTCGTGCGTTCGTCGGCGAGGCGCTTTATTTCGTCGAGATCGACGGCATAGAAATTCTCGCGGCGCAGAGGATACCGGCGGACTTCAAATCCAAGCGCTTCGGGCACCACTTGGTGGGCGGGAAAACATGGAAAAGGAATGATGACATTCGCTCCGGGTTCCGCTGCAACGGAGAAAATGTGCACTAACGCCTCGGCGCCTCCCGCGAAGACGGCTACTTCTTCTGCCGGAACCTGCTGCATTTCGGCGATGGCCTCTCGTAAGGTCGGCGCGCCGGCGCTTGGCGGGTAGTGGAGCACGAGGTCGAACATCTGCTGCGCCGCACGCTCGCTATCGCCGCTGAGCTCCAGCAACTCGCGGGCGCTCCAGCGGGGCCCCGTGCTGCTGCCGAGGTCGAATTCAGCGTCCGCGTGCTGCTGAAGCCACTGATCGAGTAAGAAGGCTTTGAACTTCACAGCAATCCCCTTCACGGGTACGGAATGCTGCCGCCCGAAGGCTCCACGCACTCCGCCTTTCTAGAGCAGTCTCCCTACTCAGGACCAAGTGTGATGCGATAGGCGCACCGGCGGTCGCCCGCGACGATATGCTCCGTACGCTTTACAACGGCCCCAGGGCCAAGAACCGCTCGGAAGAGGTCCAGTTCCGTTACACAAAAGCCCGTGCAAGCAGTGGCTGCCGCGCAGATCGGGCAGTGGTTCTCAACGAGGAGGAAAGCGCCCTTACCGAGGGGTTTGACCTCGGCCATGTATCCTTCCTCGGTTCGGATCCGAACCAGTTGCCGAACCTTCTCCTTGAGTGGCAGGGAGAGCTCGATTCGGCTCAAGTAATCCGCCTTTTGTTTCGCGTAGCGGGATTCCAGGACGCGTTTCAAGCCTGCCTCGCCAAAGGCGTCTCCTACCGCCTCGATCAAAGCGAGGCTGACCTCCGCGTAAGCGTCCGGAAAGAGCCGATCCGCTTCGCGAGTCAGTTGCCAGTACTTGGCGGGTCTTCCGAACGGTACAGGCCTCTCCTCGGCCGTCACCAGCTTCTCACGCTGCAACTGGTAAAGATGCTGCCGTACCGCCATAGCGGTGAGACCCAGCCGTGCCGCCAGGCGTAAGGCGTCCATGGCGCCCTCGGTCTTGAGCAATTTAACGATCGCCCGGCGAGTGTTGTTCTCCCGGGATTGAACCGCCGCGCGAGCCATAACTTTCTTTTTATAAAGTGAAACCTTTACAAAGTCAAGAGCATCTTCTAGGATGGGACTAAGTAAAGGCTAGACTTTAGAAAGGAGCTCTTATGCCAACCCCATGCGATCAAACATCGCCCACGCGCGATGAGACCGTACACCCGCCTTCTGCCGATCCGTTCGTCGGCTTGCGGGTGGCAATAACAGGAGGCACATCAGGGCTGGGGCTAGCACTGGTCCGGGAATTCCTCGCTCGCGGCGCCAGTGTCGCTTTCGTCGCCCGCGGCCGCGAACGGGTTGAGCGCGTAGCACGAGATCATCCCGGTTCGCATGGGATTGTCGGCGATCTTTCGAAGAAGGACGACATCTACCCCATTGCTATGCAGATGGCCGGCGAACTCGGAGGTCTCAACGTTTTGATCAACAATGCTTCTGATCTTGGGCCAACGCCACTGGCTTTGCTTGGGGATACCTCATGCGAAGATCTAGAGCGGGCGCTGGCAACAAACGTTCTGGGACCTTTCCGATTGACCAAGGCATTGCTGGGCGCGCTGGCGGCTTCGGCCCGCGACGGACGCGCCGCGGTAGTAGTGAACATTTCGAGCGACGCTGCCCTTAACGCCTATCCCCGCTGGGGAGCGTATGGCGCGAGCAAAGCCGCCCTGCACCACTTGACCTGCATCTGGAACGAGGAGTTGGCGGCCGAAGGCGTTCAATTCGTGTCGCTCGATCCCGGCGATATGGACACGCCGATGCACGCGCTGGCGGTTCCGGACGCCGACCCGGCAACGCTGAAAAGTCCGGAGGTTGCAGCCCGCGAAGTGACTGATGCCATCCGAGCGGTACTGCCTGTGCGCCCGGCAATGTAAAGGCGGAGATGGACAACACCGCGACCACTGGGGGACCTCATGATTGCAGCCTCTCAGCCGACACAACGCCCGCCGGGCGCAAAGCTTTTGGTGGTTGACGTGGGTGGATGCATCCATCATACCCTCCGGTCAGCCTTCACCAAGCTTCTGCGGCCTGGTGATCTAGTAGTCGCCAACGACGCGGCGACCCTACCGGCCAGCCTGCACGGCGTGCACTTGCCAAGCGGCGGTGCTATCGAGGTGCGGCTCGCCGGCCGGCGCTCGCTTCACGTTGACGATATTCGGGAGTTCTCCGCTCTCGTTTTCGGTGCAGGGGACTTTCATACACGCACGGAGACCCGAGCACCTCCGCCGCTCATGGCCGTAGGAGATCGACTGGCGTTGGGACCACTTTCAGCGACGATCGTACGGTTCCTGGGTCACAAGCGTCTCGTTTCTTTACACTTCGATGGCTCGCCGGACGAGATCTGGGCCGGCCTTGCGCGCCACGGCCGCCCCATTCAATATGCCCACATCTCTTCTCCACTCGCGCTGTGGGACGTTTGGGCTCCAATTGCTGGCCGTCCGGCGGCATTCGAACCACCATCCGCTGGCTTCATTCTCGACTGGCAGACGCTGGCAGAAATGCGAGCCAAAGGGGTTGACTTTGCCACGATAACCCACGCTGCGGGCATCTCATCCACAGGGAGCGCAGAACTTGATCTTCGCCTGCCGTTCGATGAACCTTATCACATACCCGAAACGACCATCCTCGCACTCCGGCGCGCTCGGGCCAACAGAGGACGCATCGTCGCGGTGGGCACGACGGTGGTGCGTGCACTGGAACACGCTGGACGTCGAGGATACATCCGGCCGGGCGAGAGCTTGGCGACACAACGAATCGGTTCTGGAACGCGGTTGCGGGTCGTTGACGCGATTCTTACGGGAACCCATGAGCCCGGCAGCAGCCATTACGAACTGCTGCGTGCCTTTGCTGACGATGCCACCTTGCGCCGGGTGAACATAGAACTCGAGTCCGGTGGATATCGGACCCACGAATTCGGCGATTCCTTGCTTATCGAACGCATGGCGAAGGCGGCAACGAAGGCTCACCGCGAGGCACGAGCAACACGCTTATGGCGGGGACTAGTCCGTGCAACAGCCTGACAAATCGTACTTTATCGCAGCTTCGCTGCGTTCACTTCTTTCAAAGTCCGCTCCGTCGCGCCGAGGCCGCTGATGGTTGAGAGACCATGATGAACGAGTCCACGCGCAGGCCAACGGGCAGTTCGTGCCCGTCATCCAGCTGGATGAGGGTTTCGAGAATCTTCTTATCCACGCGCTCCGCCGGCTCGTCGGTACGCACATTCTTCGGCCCCAGCTCCTCGCCAATGCGGACCACGCGCCCTCCGAACCTCCGGCCGCCGAACGCGTCGGCGGTTACATAGCCCAGGTCACCGACGCGAATCCGGGCCACATCGTCCTCATCAACGTCTACGCGCACGCGCAGGGCCGTGGTGTCGCCCAGGGTGACAATCGGATCGGGTGAGCTCGCCGAAAGGGTAACATTCTCGCCGGAGCGATGGTGTTTGCGTAGCACCACGCCGTCGATGGGCGAGAACACGAAGGTCTTCTGGTAGCGAGCGCGAGCCTCGTTCACATTGGCTTTGGCAAGCGCGGCTTCAGCCTGGGCGTGAGCGACGTCTTCCTCTCGTGAGGGATCGCTGAGCAGGGCGTAGTGCTGTTCCGCCGCGTCGTAGCGCGCCTTGGCCACCTTGTACTCGCGCTCGTAAGTCTCGGCTTGTTCACGCGAGACCACGCCTTCTTGGTTGAGCTGCTGGCGCCGCTCCATTTCGATACGCGCGTTCTCGAGCACGGCGCTGGCCTCGTTTACCGAGGCCCGAGCTTCCTCGCGCTCTTCAGTGCGGGTCCCGTTGACGATTTTTCGCAGGTCCGCTTCTCTCTCCGAAAGCTGCGCTTCCGCCGATTCCACCTGGGCACGGTAGTCATCGTTCGAGAGCACTGCCAGCAGCTGGCCACAACGCACATGATCGCCGTCTTCGACCAGGACCGACCTCAGCTTGCCGTCCAGCTCGGCGCCTACCGCGATACCCTCCGAGACCGGCTCGACCCGGCCAGGTCCCGCAACCACCTCTCCATTCGAGCCGGCCACAGACTCGACGCGATCAGTCGCAGCTTTCACGGACTCGCCCCCACGGCTGCGGTTCATCAAGAGAAGGACGTTGAAAACTCCGGTTGCTACAAGCGAGATCAGGATCAAGTCTTTCTTCATGGCACCGTCCAGGTTGAAAAAGAGACTGTCTGAAAACTAGCGGCTGTGCCGCAATGCTGCTTCGAAAGCAGCCGGGTGGACCCCTCCCCTCACCCGTCCCGCTTCGCGGGACACCCTCTCCCTCAAAGGGGGCGAGGGCTGTAGTCTGGTTATTTCATGCAGGGTGGCGGTGTCTTCCTTAATCGCGCCGTCCTCGATGTGCACGAGTCGATCGGCGAAAGGCAGGATACGGATGTCGTGCGTAACGATCACCACGGCTCGCCCCTGCTCGCGCGCCAGAGTGCGTAGCATCTCGATCACCGCACGCCCGCTCGTGGAGTCAAGCGCTGCCGTGGGCTCGTCGGCGAGAATGACATCGGGCTCGCCGGCCAGAGCGCGGGCGATCGCCACGCGCTGCTTCTGGCCGCCGCTCAGGTCGGCGGGAAAGGTGTGGTACTTCTCGTTGAGCCCTACCTGAGTCAGCAATTCCTCGGCGCGCCTTTTGGCCGCCTGACCGCGGATGTTCTTCAAGTCAAGCGTCAGCTCTACGTTTTCGCCCGCCGTGAGGGTGGAAAACAGGTTGAAGCCCTGGAAGATGAATCCAATGTGATCGAGGCGCACGCGCGGCAGTTCCTTCTCACCGCAGTCGCTCACTAGGCGGCCTCGAATGCACACGCTGCCTGATGTGGGGCGCAGGATGCATCCCATGATCGAGATCAGCGTGGTCTTGCCGCTCCCCGAGGGTCCCATTAGGAGCGTCACCTCGCCGCCCTGCACGTCGAGGTTCACGTTCGACAACGCTTTGACGGAGACTGGGCCTTCGGAGTAGATTTTGGTCAGGTTACGAACTGCAATAGCTGCTTTCATCTCCGTGTGCTCCCTCCCGGGCTGTCAGCCTTCACCCAACGCCGGCCAAGCGCCCACTTCCGGCGGAGACCTTCATTCCTTAAACACCATCGCCGGATCGAGGCGCGTCGCCTTGTTGATCGAGACGACGGCGGCGATGATACACATCAGCAGCGTCAGCCCAAACATGCCGACCCCCAGGGGCCAGGGCAGCAGGATCGAGGCGCCGCCTTTCTGGCTGCCGTGGACCACAAACAGGCTCACGATCATGCCGGCCACGTATCCGATGCAAGCACTGATCAGTGCCTGTTTGAGAATGACTCGATACACGAAGGCGTTGGGCGCGCCTATGGCTTTGAGCGTGCCGTACTCGCGCAGATGATCCACAGTGGTGGCGTAGATTGTCTGAGCTACCACGACAATGCCCACGACCAAGCCCAGCACCGCGGCCAACAACACCGCGATGCCGGCGCCGGTCGAGAACATCCAGTACGACCGAGTGAGGTGGCTGAATTCGGCCGCAGTGAACACATCCACGCCGGGCACGCGCTCTGCAATCCGGCGCTTGAGCGCCTGGAGACCGGCGCCCGGCTTGGCCTTCACCAGAATGTAGAGCGTCTGGTCCTCGCGAAGCTGCGTGTAGCCTAGCGCATTCTTAAAAGTGGTGAACACGTACGGCGTGGTGGTGAAGGCCCGGATGCCCTCGGTGAAGCCCACAACTCGCGCGCGCCGGCCCTGGATCTCGAAGGTCTGACCGGGACGCGCCACCCCAAGCTTGGCAGCGTAAAGTGTGTCGATCATTACCGCGTCCGGCTGTTTGAGGTCCATCATCCGGCCAGCCACCACGTTCCACGGCCCGCCGTACCGCAAGGCGAGATCGAAACCGACTATCAGGATCCCCTCGTGCCGGCCATCCCCCCGCTGCCAGTCGCTGAACCGCACGATGTACTTTTGCGCCTCGGCAACGCCGGGAATCGCGAGCACCTGGTACAGCTTACGTTCCGAGAAGGGCGTCGCCTGCTCAAGGTAAGGCACGCGCTTCGAGCCAACCCAAATGTCGGCGCCAGCGTGGTCGATGATGCCTGACGTGGTGGCGGTGAATCCGATGAAGAGACCGATCTGCACTATGATCAGCACCACCGCGAAGATAATGCCCGTCAGGGTTACAGCCAGCCGGACCTTGTCGTGAAACAGGTTGCGTTGGGCGAGCGGTGGCAAGGTGGAACCTCTCTTTGCAGTCAGGCGGCTACGGGCTACTCCTGGCGCAGCCAATACTCCGTGCGGCCAAGCAGGGAGAAGCCGATAAACCCACGCACTTTTAGCTTCTTCCCGTCTTGCTCCACAGTGATGGTGCACTTATAGACCTTGCCATTGTCTGGGTCCAAGATCTTTCCGCCGGACCACGCGTCGCCCTCATTCCTGAGATCCCAAAGAATGCGAAGTCCGATCAAGGGCTTGCCCTTCAGCGCGCCCTCACAACGGTCGCACCGTGGGTCCGGATCTTTAGGATCGGAGTTGATGAGTTTCTCGATTCGCCCGTACATTTTGCCGTTCTCTTCCCAGATGCTCACCACAGACGTGGCCTTGCCCGTGGCGTCGTCGAGGGTCTTCCAAAGGCCAACGGGAGAGGGCTGGGGAGCGGTTGGGGCGGCTGGTTCTTGACGCTGGCCCGGTGTGCACACCGGCGACAGGAGCATCGAAACGCACAAACACACAAAGACACTTGACCGCATGGGTTCCTCCGTTTTTCTATTGGTCTAGCGCCGTTGTCAGGAAAGGCTGTTGCGACTACCTGCTTGGAATTCGGTAGGTGTTGCGCCCACCAGGCGACGGAAAGTGCTGGTGAAGTGGCTCTGGCTCGAGAAGCCCGTGGACAGGCTGATGTCCACCAGGCTGATGCGCGCGTTGCGCAACATCCCTTTGGCGCGTTCCACTCGGCGCTCCAGCACGTACCGGTGCGGCGCCGCACCTACGGTCCGTTTGAACATTCGCGCGAAGTGGTGCAAGCTCAGGCCTGCGATCCTCGCCAACTCGCTGAGTGTCACCTCACGGCTCAGGTGGCATTCGATGTAATCGAGTACGAGTCGCGCTTGGTGGCGGGTTAATCCGCTTGATGGCGGAATACCAGTTGCCGCTGAAGCACCAGAGTGACGGCAACCCATCAAAACAGCCAACTGTGCCACCAGCGACTCCACATAGAGGCGATCGGCCATGCCGCCGAGGCTGACTGCCTGCGAGAGACGATGGCATATCACCTCCATTTCGCGATCCCGGAAGAGGAAGCGATCCGCCACGGTGAGTTTGTTGGCGTCGCCAAACACATCAGGGGAGATGATCACGTCCAGCCGGTCACAGGTGCTGTTCCACGACCACTGGCTCGGTATGCCAGACGCCATGATCGTCATATCTCCGTGCAGCATATGACTCACGAAAGAACGTCCCTCGCGAGTCTGCCGCAGGGCTTGCACGGGAGACAGGTTGAACATCAGCACGTTCGCTGGTACGCCTTCGAGACTTATCCGGCCAGGAGGCTCTCCGATCGTCAGCTGCACCAGCCCCCCGGGTACTTCTATCACGTGCAGAGCCCTTGGCCGGCCTACACCCTGGTTTTCCAGGAGTGCCAACCACTGGTCGCGATGGCTGGGGGTGGGGTCTGTAGTTCTCTCGTTCATGCCATTCTTCCGTAGGGCCGCTTACAACATAGAGCAGGCGTACCCGACGACAACCTCAAGAAGCTTCCGAGTCTTACTACACGTCGAACATAACGCCAGATCGCCCCCCTGTCTTTCAAATTCTTGCTGTCGAGCGAGCCAGCGAGAGCGCGGCGCCCTAGTCGTTAGAGATATCGTTGGCGTAGCCCTGCGAGATGGTGCGTAAGATGCCCGGCGATAATATAGGCCACAGCCCGCACGGTGAACCGATTATCACTGGCGATCCCGCTTTTCATCCATGACTTGCTCGGCATATTCCGGAAAAGTGATATCGTCAAGAGGCGCGCACGTCGGAACTCCTCCACATGAGCGGCCCAGGAAATCTCGTCCGCCTCCGCGCCAGATGCAGCGATGTTCTGATCGAAGCTGGGCAGCGGGATCTCGAAACCGCGAGCGAACCACAGCGCTCGAAAAGCAAAAACCCTCTCGGCATCGGTAACGTGATTCAGCACCTGCCGAACGTTCCATTTTTCCGGCGCATACCGATACCGCGATTTCTCTTCGGAGATCCCGCTGAAGAATGCCAGCGAGTCCTCCAGTTGCCTCTCGAGAATCGCGATGACATCATCGCCGGTCACCTGGTTGATGTACGTGAAGTAGTACGGCGCGGCTTCGACTTCCTGTGGGCGTCCAATCATGGGTATTCCTCTGGACCTCCTTTCTTGCGGACAACATTTTACCCACAAAGCCCCAGCTTCGGACGGAGAGAAGTGACAGTCTCTCGTGGGTAGGCTCGCTCGGATAGACATAAACATGGTCTTGCGCGAACCGGTCTTTAAGCGTCATCCAAGCCTCATTCGTTCTTCGCCTGTGTCGCCTGTCCGGGAAGGCCGGCGATATACGTGCGCCAGATACCCGCCAAGGCTACCCAGTTCCATTCCGGCGGTTCCTCAAGAGTCGATTCGGTCCGGTGGAGGAAATAGAGTGCCGGAATTCCGATCGATGGCTGCGCCTCCATGTATTCCCACCAGGTTTCGAGTGTGGTTGAACTGGCATTGTCCGTATCCACCAGGTCCCAGCCCGAGATGTGGGCAATCTGTGCGCGCTCCCGCATTGTTCCCACCACGTCGCGCGTTGCATACCAAAGGTCGTTCAAACGTAGGACGTCGGAGGAATCCCGAAAGGCCGCGTTCGGCGTCTGCGTTTCGACCATAGCGTCGGGCTTCAAGCGATGTGCCTCTGTATAAAGAATCTGTTGAAAGCGCCGGACGGCCTCGATTCCGGCAAGCTCCGGTGGCACAGGCAACCCAGCCGCATCGGGCGCCCACACCCAATCCTCCTAGAAGCCGTCCACTCCCACCGCCTCCACGAGGTAGCGAATCCGCGCCCGTAGAAACGCCTCGTACGCGGAATTTCCCAGGTCCGGCGCGATGCATTTGCCGTGTTCGTCGTGCACGCAGAGCGCATCGGGCAGTCCATCCGTATGCGCCACGGGAACCCACAGCAGCACGTGCCGTCCGTGCGCATGCTGAGCTGCCACAAAGCCCTTCAGGTCAGGCCATTTCTCCTGGTCAATGTCGAACGAGCCGTACCCCTTCTGCCATTTGTCGTCGATAACGATGGTGCCTACCGGTAACTTGTGCCCCTCCAGCTCCGTCACCCACGCCTCATAGTTTTTCTGGGTCGATTCAGCGTTCGGCGTGCGAGCATAGGGCGTGGCGCGCGTGGTCTGCTCTGCCCATCCGCAAAAAACCGGCAGATGGTGCCAGGCAGCATCCGGATAGCGCGGCTCGGTCCCGAATCCACTCTGCACCAGCCAATCTGTGTAATGCGCCAGCGTGTCCAGCGCGCTATAGGCAAAGTGAATTGCCGCGACAGGTGAGTGGAATTCGCCACCCGGCACGTTCTTCATGGTTGGATAGCCCAGGTAGTCCACCCACCACGCCGCTCCGGCATACCGCGATCCCGAATACTCCAGCGCTGGAAAGCGATAATATCCCGGCTGAGTGCCTATACCTACGCTGGCCCACACGCCGTGGCGATGCAAAGCCAGCATCAACGGCGGCGGGCTGAAGAGGTCGGCCATCTGTGCAGGGCGAAAGTCTTCTTCCGAACCTTTGCGTGCCTCCGAGCCGAATCCGAGAGTCTGCGGCTCAGCAATCGAAAACTCCCACTGGTTGGCGTGGTTCGGCGAGGGGCTCCAGTAGCGGTCCACCATCAGGGTTGAATTCCAGGCTGCTCCGTCGCTCATCCCCTTCTCCCAGCGCCCCGGCCGTCCGTTTGAGAAGAAGTAGCAACGCCCGAGCTTGCCCTCGCCCCACGCTGTCTGGTCAAACTCCAGATGATCCACATAGAAGCGCCAATGAAACTCTCGCCCTGTCCACAATGAGCTGGCTGCTGTCGCCTTAATCTCGTAGAGCGCGCTTGATTTGCTTGTTCCGAGTGCATGAACCCTGAATTGAATCCCGGACAAATGCTCTCGTTCGGTTGCCGAATCGAGTCCCGAAATCAGTGGAAGCCGAAAAATGAGCTGCCCGTTGCCATAAACATCCAAGGCCGGCACCGCCCCCAGCTCGGTTTTCTCGAGCAGCCGCACACGATATGCCGGAAAGCTCGCCTGAAACACGCCTGCAACGTTCTGCCCAGGTGTGGAACTCACAAACTCGGCTGGCTGCATCTCTTGCGCCCAGCCGGCAATGGCCGCGGTTCCAATGCTAAAGGCGAGGGAAACTCGTAGACAGTTATTCATCTGACCCTTTTCCTTCTGGGCAGAGGCAAGCGAGGCCAGACATTCCGCGCCCGGTTCGATTGGCATAGTAACCCAGAACCGCCCCGCCGTACAGCTGGCAACTAGTCCACGCCTCCACGCCCCACGCTACGATGCTTGACTTGAGCATCGACGATGTATAGACTCCTGCGCATGGACGTCAACCAACAGCTGACCTCCACGGGGTTCACCTAGGGCTGACCCCGTGCATCGCGGGCCGATTCGTGCCAAACATTGCAAGCCAATCCAGGAGGCTCATGAATGAGAACGAAGAGTGCGTTCGTCATCTTGGTTGTGCCGCTTACGGCTCTGTTCGTAGAGCAGGCCATGACACACAGCCTTGGTTTTTCAGCCCGGACCACAGGCAGCGTGCCTGAGGCGCCGAGGACCCGCTCATTTCGATTCACTTACGAGGCGACGGTCAAGAACCTCTCCCTTTCCGATGCTATGGTGCGGGTGTGGCTCCCGCTTGCACCCAGCGACTTCAACCAGAGTGTCACCGTCATAAACGTGTCGAGTCCTGTCCCCACTCGGACGACCCAGGATGCAGAATACGGAAACCCGATGATCTACGCCGAATTTCGTCATCCGGACTCAGCTTCCGCCACCATTAGCGTCGATTACAAAGTTACCCGGCGGGAGTTTTCACGCGGAGACTCCTCCGAGCTCATGCGCTTCAACCAGGAATCACCGAGGCCGCCCGAGGCCGTAGGTCGATTCCTGTCGGCAGACCGTCTGGTGCCGATCGACGGGAGGATGAAAGCGCTGGCGGAGCAGAACACCCAAGGCAAGCAGGGTCCGGTCGAGAAGGCTTATGCACTCTACGATTTCGTGTTCCACACACTGCGTTACGACAAGTCCGGCACCGGCTGGGGCCGAGGCGACTCCCTGTGGGCCTGCGATTCCAAGCACGGTAACTGCACAGATTTTCATTCGCTCTTCATCTCCCTGATGCGAGCGGAGCACATCCCGGCACGGTTTGAGATCGGATTCCCGCTGCCGGCGGGCTCCCCTGCCGGTCAGTCTGTGATTGCCGGCTACCACTGTTGGGCTGAGTTCTATCTTAACCGGCTGGGGTGGGTTCCTGTTGATATCTCGGAAGCCTGGAAGGACCCATCCAAGCACGACTATTTCTTTGGCAGTATAGATGCCAACCGCGTGCAGTTCACAACCGGCCGTGACTTGACGTTGGAGCCGAAACAAGACGGCCCGCCGTTGAACTACTTCATTTACCCCTACGTGGAAGTCAATGGCCGGCCTTACGAAGCGGTCGAGAGGAAATTCACCTTCCTACCTGAGACCGGCGAGTCGAGGGTGAGAACGGCGGGCGAAATGCATTGAACGTTTCGAACGCGGGTCTTCCCTTAGTACGGAAGAAAGTGTGAAAAAATCGCGGCTCTGCCGCCTGCTGTGCGGAAGGGCTCAGCCCGTCCGGTCCTCAGGCTTAAAGATTAACTCTTTGGGCTCCGGAGCTTGTCGGAAAGCCGTAGGCTTTCCGGACGGCAGAGCCGCAGCAGGCTGCCCGCTGTCTCACAAGGCCGATTGTTCACACCTTCGAAGACCTGAGGTGAGCTACGTTCTCACTTCTCTGAGATCACCCGGCCGTAGGCGCTCGAGCCCGCAAGGCGGGAAAAATAGGCGTAGGCCAAGCGAGCAATCTCCCTCACAGAACGCTCACCTTCGGCGTTGTCAGAATCATACGTGGTCATGACGCTGATGGCGAAAGGACGCCCCTGGACCTCAATAACGCCGGTGTCGCATCGCACCGCGTCCAGGGCTCCTGGTTTATCCTCGATTGTGACACTGGACGGCAGGGCTTTGCGAAACAAGCTGTCTTTCGGCAGTGCCAAAAGCGAAAAGTAGTCCTTAGTGTGGGCGGGGTCCAGCACCTCGCCGGCATGGACCTTCTCAACCAGGGTCATCATCTCACGCGGAGTGGAGACGTTTTCCTTGCCCTGCCGCGCCGCCTCAATATCAATCATCTTGCGCCGAAGGTGCGTCTCTCGGAGTCCCAGCCGCGCAATCTCCGAATTCACATTGTCCAAGCCCACGCGGTCGATCAGAATGTTGGTGGCCGAATTGTCACTCAGCACGACCATAAAGGTGGCAATGTCCCGCAGGGACATGGTTACGGTCCCGTCGCCCAGCATCGCGAGGATGGGCTCATCATCTCCAACCGTAGTCTCGGTGTGTCGGACGATGTGCTTCTCATCCAGCGAAAGCTTTCCCTCTTGTGCTTGGCGCATCAGTTCGAGCAGCACGGCCAGTTTTATAGAACTCGCGGTGGGGAAGACGAGGTCCGCATTAAGGTAGAAACTCTCGCCCGTGGTCAGGTCCTTGATGGAGTAGCCTGCCACGCCATCCAGACGCCGTGCCGTCTGGCGCATTCCCGCTTCGAACTGCTCGTGCAGGGCGGCTTGCAGAGTCGCCGGCGCGGTTTCCTGGGCCGAGCTCGCAGACGCCAGCGTGAGCATGTTCGCGGAAATGACGACCAACGAGAGCGGGCGTACGCACATTAGGGTGCTCCTCCCGACAAAGCGATTCACTTGAGGCCGGAGTTTAACACTAGACAGGCGACGTTGCGATTCCGTGTAGCCATCGGCTGCCTGCCTGGTTGCAGCTATTGGTTTGCTATTGGCACGATTAGATGGCCATTCGGGCTTGCTGGCATGCCAAGGCACCGAATTCTATTAGGGCGGATTGTTCCAGCAAGCTCAAACCATAGAGGCAGACCTGGTCGGCCTCCTCTTTGCCGGAGGTGGAGTCCCCCCCTGAGAATTGCGCCATAATCTCTCGAATGCTACTTTGCCCATCGCACAGTCCCAGAAGCTGTGCTGAGAGAGGGGGAATCCTCAACAGTTCAACCTCATCGTCACAGAACTGACGGGTAGCCAACACAGTCGGCCGGCGAATCGCAGGATGGGGCTTCTCTTTTGCCCTCAGACTGCCGATGATCTCTTTCACATCCGCATCCACGATGACCACTCTCACGCCCTCAGCGAGCCGAGGGATTGAATCCAGTGTGACCCTTTCGCTCGACGATTCAAGATTGGCGGTAACGCGTGATTCAGATTGGCTCAAGGCGGCATCGAGTGCTTCATGATAGTCGACGAGACCGGCCACTGCGACGCTCGAAGGATTCAGGCGCTCCAAGTACACGGTTCTAAGAAAGCGCCTGAACTCCCGAGTGAACTCAAAAGTGGAATAGTACCTGGCAGGATTCCGTTTTCTTCCGCCCCAATCAAGCCAGGCATCAAAGATCTCGAGCAAATCGCCACTCTCTTGATGTAAGGCGACCAGTAACCAGCGGAATCGCGCCACGCTATTCATGAAGAAGCGGTTGAGCTCGTCGCAGTAGGACCGTCCCAGCGGGGATGGCAAGCCGTAGAAATTTGGGAAGATGTCAGGGTAAGACGCTATCAACTCGCGATCCGCCGCATCCTGATGCCAGCCTTGATGCGACATGTCAGACAACACGTCGTCCAGCACCAATTGGTCGCGGTACTGGCCATGCAGCGGCGTCTCTGCGAGGGGCGCAAGTATATTCAATTGAGGGCTTACGTGGTCGAAGCGAACGCAGTCCATCAGAAAGTTGACGGAAGCCTTGAGATCCTCTCGCCCCTCCTGCGGATACCCGCTAATCACTGCGGTTGTGATCCGAATTCCGTGTTTCCCGGTGGATTCGATAACGCTCGCCGCTTCCCCCAAGTCCAGTCCCTTAGCGATTATTTTCTGCATGCGTGGAGAGCCGGTCTCGATGCCGAAAAAGATGCCTCGACAACCCGCCTTGGACATGAGGGCCACCAATTCCTCGTCGACGCAGTCGGTCCTAGCGCTGCAACTCCAGGTAAAGTCTATCCCAGAGCCAAGGAGGGCCTCACAGAAGTCAACCACCCTTCGCCGGTCGACCGTGAACATATCGTGGATCAGGTCGAACCGCGTGACTCCGTACTCTTGCGCGAGGAAAGTCATCTGCTCAAGAAGTCGCGACGGAGACTTTAGTCGGAAGCGGCGCCGAAAGAAGTCATTGGTGGAGCAGAACGTGCAAGAAAACGGACACCCCCGTCCCATCTCCAGCGGTATGTACCGGCCTTTCTCCATTCCGGGGTAGAGATGAAAAGCAGGGAGCGGCAAGGAATCCAGGTCTGCGATTACGGGAGCGTTGGGATTTCGAATCACCTTCCCGCGATCACGAAAAGTGATGCCGGGAACATCCTTCAGTTGGTCCTTCCCTTTGAGGGCGTCAAGCACGCGAGGAAAAGT
>DATJKY010000310.1:0-3688 GCA_035490955.1 Terriglobia bacterium
GCGAGGTCGTAATGTCTCTGGTTAAAAAGCCGACTCTTACCCCGCGGCGGCTGGCCGCGAACCGGTCCAATGGACGACTCTCCTGTGGCGCGGTCACAGCCGAAGGCATCGAGCGCATGCGCGCCGCCAATCTCCGCCACGGATTTTACTCACAGATGCAAGGCGAAGCGCTACGCGCTCTGGGAGAAGACCCGGCCGAATTCGAACACCTGCTCGAATCCTTGATGGCGACTTGGGAGCCCGCCGATCACTTCCAGACTCGGCTGGTGGATCGCTTGGCCCGGGCCTTGTGGCGGATGGAGCGCGGCGACCGCATACAAGAAAGCATGGCGATAGCGCAGCTCGAGAGGATGGACGCAAACGTGGAGCGTTTAGCCCGCGAGGCCAGGGCGGAATACGAAGAGAAGGTGAGGCGCCTGAAGTTCCTGACGGCCGCCGTCGCGCAAGAAGAGTATTTCACCGGCCTTGAGGAAATCAAGCTCTTTGATGACATTTACGGCTCCCAGCCGGAGGGAAGACCGGAAGAGATTTTCGTCCTTCTGTACCGCCTTGTGAAACCTCGCCCTCCGGACTCGAAGCCGGCCGACGACGAGCCCACCCCAATCGCCGAAATCCCTGTGGCGGAAGGCCGCGAACGGCGAGAGGCGCGCAAGGAACTGCAAGACTTGCTTTCGCAGGAGGTTCAGGCTTTCAAGGAGGCCCGCTCCGAACGCGGCGATGAGTTGGTGGAGACGACCTCGCCTTACTACCGTGACATGATGATGGCGCCCTTCCATTCGCGCGCGGCGTTGATGGCGAGGATGGAGGAATCGAGCTTTCGTCAGGTGGAGCGCATCACGAACCTCCTATTCAAACTGCAGGCGAATGCTGAAAGAGCGGGTTATACGCTCCCTACAAGGATCCACGAGCCGATGCTGAAGCTTGAGCGGCTAACAGAGGCGGCAGCCAGCGACCCTTATAGTCAAAATGAAGGGACATCCCACGATGTTGTTGAAAACAAAGGGAGGGAAGCAAGAAGAGCGAGTGTACCCCGCGATGTCGCTGAAAACAAAGTAATTACAACTTGAGCGGGCGAGGGGTTGCTTTCTTCCACCGGCTGGCTGGGGCGAACGATAGTCAAAATAAAGGGACATCCCACGATGTTATTGAAAACAAAGGAAGGGAAGCGGGAACAGCGGATGTGCCCCACGATGTCGCTGAAAACAAGGCAATTACAATTTGTGCGGGCTGGGGACGGCATCGTCGGGGGTCTTTTTCACCCTGTTCGATGAAAACAAGAGACTGGAATAATTCTCGGTCGTCTACGAACTCCCGAGGATCAGCTTGGCGATGGTCTGAAGCTGCATGAAGGACGTGCCTTCGTAAATCTTTCCGATCTTGGAATCGCGCAAGTACTTTTCCACCGGGTAGTCTCTGGTGAACCCGTAACCGCCGTAGACCTCAACCGCCTCGGAGGCCACCCGCTCAGCCACCTGTGAGCAGAAATACTTTGCCATGGCGCCTTCCTTGACAAAGGGTTGTCCGGCGTCCTTCAGCCGGGCCGCGTTGTAGGTCATCAAGCGGGCTGCCTCGACTTCGGTGGCCAGGCGCGCCAACTGGAATTGGATCCCCTGAAAGTCGGCGATCGGCTTGCCAAACTGGTGCCGCTCCTTGGCATAGCGCAGAGCGTGCTCAAGGGCGCCGCGTGCCACACCCAGCATTTGCGCCCCGATGCCGATGCGCCCTTCGTTGAGCGTCTCGATTGCCACCTTGTATCCCTTGCCCACGTCACCTAGCACGCGGGCCTTCGGCACGCGACAATCTTCCAGAATCAGCTCGCAGGTGGAGGAAGCGCGGATGCCCAGCTTGTCCTCTTTCTTACCCACAGAGAATCCCGGCGTACCGCGGTCGATGACGAAGGCGGTAATGCCGCGATAACCCAGCTCGCGGTCGACAGTGGCAAATAGGATGAAAATACCCGCTTCTTTGGCATTCGTGATCCAGAGCTTCCGGCCGTTGAGAACGTAGGAGTCGCCGTCCTCCCGCGCGCGGGTTTCCAGCCCGAAGGCGTCGCTGCCGGCATTCGGTTCCGAGAGAGCGTAAGCGCCCACCGTGTTCTGGGTGAGGCGAGGGAGAAAAGTCTTCTTCTGCGCCTCGTCACCCCAACGCATGAGGGCGTTGTTGACCAGTGTGTTCTGGACGTCGACGACGACCGCGGCGGAAGCGTCCACACAAGCGAACTCCTCGATCGCCAGAACCGACATGAAGAACGAGCCGCCACTGCCCCCGTAGGTTTCGGGCACCTCGATGCCCATGAAACCCTGCGTGAAGAATTTCTCAATCAGCTCGTGTTTGAAAACGCCCTCGCGGTCCATCTCCTCGACATGCGGACCAATTTCCTTGACGGCGAATTCCTGAGCTGCCGCCTGAAACATCCGGTCCTCTTCGCTCAGGACAGTCAGCGGGGGCAACACTTCAGGTTTTCCAACAACAGTTTCAGCCATAGGCATTCTCCCTTCTCCTTGGGTGATGTAGGGCCGGGGCTCGCCCCGACGTGAGGCCACCCAAGAGCCTGCCCTGAGCTCAGCGAAGGGGTCGGCCCTACATTTGCATGGGTGGGCAGCGACCGCCGTGGTGGCGCCAGGCACTGAGCTAGTGTAATATAAAACGTTGCCGCACCCAGCTTCGAAAACAACCCGCTGAACCCCCTCACCCGGCTCGCTACGCTCGCCACCCTCTCCCCCAAGGGGGCGAGGGCTGGGCTCCGGTTCTTTTCATGCTGGGCGGTAGACTTTGCTTCATGCTCAAGACGGCTATGAAAGCGGTCACCATAACAACCGACGGCGCCTGCATCGGCAACCCAGGTCCCGGCGGCTGGGCGTGCATTCTCCGCTTCGGGAACTTTGCCAAGGAGATGTTTGGCTCCGAGCCACGAACCACTAATAATCGCATGGAACTGACGGCGGCCATCAAGGCGCTGCAGGCCCTCAGAGAGCCCTGCAAGATTACGTTGTACTCCGACTCTCAGTATGTGACGCGTGGCATGACCGAGTGGCTGAGCGGCTGGAAAGCGAAGGGGTGGAAGAGGCGCATCCAGGGAGAGTATAAGGCTGTGCTCAACCGGGACCTATGGATAGAGCTCGATCAGCTTGCTCAACCCCACCGGATTTCGTGGACCTGGGTCCGCGGACACGCGAACCACGCTGACAATATCCGTTGTGACCTTTTGGCGGAAACGGCCGCGGCGGAGCAGACAGCCTCATGCCGTCTCTTCAAGAAGGGCCTCGGAAGGGTGGAGCTTCAGCCCCGCCGTACCGGCGCCTTAAAGACAAGTTGTTGAAGAAGGCATGCCTTCAGCCGCCTTCAGCCATGCTCGCATGGGCAAGATCCCCACGCCACAGCGGGCGAGACGCCCGCGCTACGTCAAACGACGACACCATCCGCGAGACCGGGCGGCCCCGTTGAATGGCCATCGTCCGGTGGGCGCTCGACGTAGTAAAGTATGCGGCTGCAGCTTTCGCAGGTCACCATCGATTCGCTCATTCGCACGTCGTTGTAAGCCTGAGGGCGGAGTCGCACATTGCATGCGGTGCAACAGCCATCGCGCACCTCCGCCACCGCCACACCGCGGCGCGCGCCCCTCACCCGCTCGTAGAGTTCGCGCACCGCGTCACTTAAGGCGTGTGACAGTTCCTCTCGCCGAGTCTGT
>DATJKY010000311.1:0-2064 GCA_035490955.1 Terriglobia bacterium
AGCCCCGGACCGACCTTGATCTTCTTGGCCTCGTCAGCGACACCGCCAACAAGCTTGTCAAATATGCTCTCCTGCACGAACAGTCGTGACCCGGCGCAACAGCACTGACCGTGATTGAAGAAGATGGCATTTGCCGTGCCCTTGATGGCGACATCCAGATCAGCATCGCGCAGCACGACGTTCGGAGACTTGCCTCCTAGCTCGAGCGAAACCTTCTTCAGGTCGTTTGTGGCGGCCTGTAATATGAGCTTGCCCACTTCGGTCGAGCCGGTGAATGCCACCTTGTCGACACCGGGGTGTGCTGCCAGTGCCGCACCGGCCGTCTCGCCAAATCCTGTGACGATGTTGACCACGCCGTCCGGGAATCCAGCCTCCTGAATCAGCTCCCCTAGTCGTAGCGCTGTCAGCGGCGTCTCCTCGGCCGGCTTCAACACCACGGTGCAGCCGGTAGCAAGCGCAGGTCCAAGCTTCCACGCCGCCATCAAGAACGGGAAGTTCCACGGGATGATTTGGCCTACCACGCCCACCGGTTCCCGCAGCGTATACGCGTGGAACTTCACCCCTGGCGCGTAGGGCACCGAGAGTGAAATGGTATTGCCTTCAATCTTGGTGGCCCATCCCGCCATGTAGTGGAAGAGATCCGCCGCCAGCGGCACGTCAGCTGCGCGGGCAACAGTGATGGGCTTTCCATTATCTAAGGACTCTAGCTCCGCTAGTTCCTCAAGATGCTCAAGAATCAGGTCGCCAAGCTTCCAGACCAGACGGCCTCGTTCCGATGGAGTCAACCTTTGCCACGGCCCGCTCTCAAATGCCCGGCGGGCCGCTTTGACGGCACGGTCAATATCCTTCTTATCGCCCTCCGCCACCTGCGCAATCACCTCGCCGGTGGCAGGGTTCTCGACGGGAAATGTTTTGCCCGAGGCGGCATCGACCCATTGCCCATCGATCATCAGCTTGCGCCGTTCCTTGACGAAGCTTTTGACCCTTTTATCGAGTCGAATTTCTGTTGTTGCGATGCTCATAACTGGCCTCCTGATGGTTTCCGGAATCGTGGCCGAGTGACGCACGTTTTTCCAATCACGTGATGGCGCAGTTCGTTTGAAGGCTCGTCCATCGCGCACATCATTGTGCCGAGGGGGGCGCAGTTTAAAAACCGCGGCGATGGCTGAGCGCCATCACGCTGAATGCAAGCTAATCAATTATACCAAGGATGCGCTGAGTAAGCAGCATCTCCTCAGCTCAAGGCACCGGCCGTCGCTTTTGGACAGCCGCATGTGGCTTAACCCTGGCACGGAAGGCCTCTTGGGATTCGAGTGGCGAGCCTGCCAGCCCGCTATTGGGTGGAAAGCGGACATTCCGCCAACGGTTCAACGCACCTGTTTATGAGTACAAGCCCTAATGAGTGTAAGCCGCGCGCTGGGGCTAGGTGTCGCAACTCCTTCTGCCACCCGGTGCTTGCGTTTTGCAGTGGATGAGCCGAAGCGTCATCTGGTTGACTCAGGTCAAAGACAGGGTAGCCAAACTGGTCTTCAATTCCCCAAGCCTAGCCGAAGGTACCACATACGAATAAGGATCTCGCGGCGCTCAGTAGTGCAAGCTTTGAGCTTTGCAATTCTTGCGAGCAGCTCGATGCGCTTGCGGCAGAGCTTGGACTGAAATCATGACGCGGAAGCAGCGGAGAGGCGTTCTTATCGGCACCTGTATCCTGGTGCTCGGGGTCGCCGTTGGCCTCGTGCTCTACGCCATGCGGGATTCGATTGTCTTCTTCTATACGCCGAGCGAGGTGACCGCGATGCAGATCACTCCGGGGCAGCGCTTTAGGCTCGGAGGTCTGATCGAGACGGGCAGCGTGGTGCGCGGCGAGGGGACGACCATTCGCTTCGTGGTGACGGACAAATCGAAGACTCTACCGGTGACCTATACCGGAGTGCTCCCCGATCTGTTCCGCGAAGGGCAGGGCGTGGTGGCGGAAGGAACTTTAGCCGCGGACGGCGTCTTTCATGCCGACAACGTGCTCGCCAAGCACGACGAGAAGTACATGCCGCCAGAAGTGGCGAAGAAGCT
>DATJKY010000312.1:0-7480 GCA_035490955.1 Terriglobia bacterium
AGACTAATCCCACTACCGCCCGCCTCGCTGCTATTGCCTTCCGCCGCCCACACCGCCTAATCTAATCTAACAATCTGCTGAAGAAGCCCGTAACGATGTCATCCCGAGCAAAGCGAGGGATCTGCTTTTGCTTGTTTTCAATGAGAAACAGCCTGCTAAACTCTAAACAGGGGGTTGCGCACGACGGACGCTATGTTTTCGCCTGAAAAAGAAACTGATGCCGCCCGTCCGGGCCTGGGCAATCCGCGATCCGATCCGAATCCCACGGCTTGCGAAGGTGTGAAAAAATCGTGGCTGTGCCGCCCGTCGGGACGGGGCGCACAGCAGGCGGCGAAGCCGCGCCAGCCCATCGCTGGCGGTCGGGCGCGATTTTTTCACACGTTCTGCGCCGTGGGCCACAAGACGTCGCCCGCTTCGCGCGCTTTCATCATCATAATCACCCTCGCGCTGGGGTTAGCATCTTCAGGACGGGCCTCCGGACAGATTCTCAATAAGCAACCCTTAACACTGGACGGCGACTGGAACTTTCTGGCGGACCCAAGCGGCACCTTACAGATCGGCGATCTGGCCTCGGCTCGAAACGTGCGGCCAACGCGAGTGCCCTCGTCGTGGCAATCCCAGTTCGCGGGTCTCGGCGACTATGCCGGTGTTGCCTGGTACTGGAGGACCTGGACCCAGAGTGAGCTCGCGTCTGACGCCAGGTTGCTATTGCGTTTCGGCGCGGTCGACTACCAGGCTGACGTTTACGTCAATGGGAAGAAAGTTGGCTCGCACGAGGGTGGATACCTCCCCTTCGAGTTTGACATCACCCCCCAAGTACACAGCGGTGGGAACCAGATTGCCGTGCGCGTAGTCGATCCGGGGGCAAAGCCTCGCAACCTGGTGGAGGGAGTTAACTACATCGAGATTCCCCACGGGAAGCAAAACTGGTACGTCCAGACCAGCGGTCTGTGGCAGAGCGTGGAACTTCAGGTTCGGCCTCGAACGCGGTTCGGCGCGGTGCACATCACGGCAGGCGCGAATGGAAGCTTTGAGATTGTGGCGTCGCTCACTAATCCATCGGACGCGACACAAGCTTATATTGGAGCGGAGATTCTTGACCCCAAGGGCCAATCGGTCTGGAAGGAGTCACACAACCTCGCCTCCGGCCAGAACCGGGCGGAGTTCTCGGGTGCGGTTTCGAAGCCTACCCCCTGGAGCCCTGCCCACCCCGCGCTCTACACGCTGCATGCATGGCTGAGTTCGGGAGACTTCGAGACCACTTGCTTCGGGTTTCGCACGTTTGAAACGCGAGGTGGCAAGTTTTACTTGAATGGCCAGGTGGTTTACCTTCGCGCGGCATTGGACCAGGACTTTTATCCGGAGTCCGTCTACACACCTCCCTCACTCGATTACATCAAGGACGAGATGGAGAAGGCGAAGGCGATGGGCTTGAACATGCTGCGCTGCCACATCAAGGTGCCCGACCCCCGCTACCTTCAGGCGGCGGACGAAGTGGGAATACTGATCTGGTACGAGATCCCTAACTGGGACAAGCTGACAGACAACTCCAAGCGCCGAGGCATGGCGACGTTGCGCGGTATGGTCGAGCGGGATTGGAATCATCCTTCGATTGTTATCGTGAGCATCATCAACGAAAGCTGGGGCGCGAACCTGAAGGAAGTTGACCAGCGGCAATGGCTGAAGCAGGCTTACCAGGAAGCTAAAACGTTCGTCCCCGGCTGGCTGGTGGTGGATAACAGCGCCTGCTGCGAAAACTTTCATATGGCCACTGACTTGGCTGACTTCCACCAATACAATTCCATTCCCGACTACGCTGCTGACTTCGACCGCTTTGTAACCGACATGGCGACTCGCCCGGGGTGGCTTTTCAGCCCCGCGGGGGACGCGGCGCCACGGGGCGACGAACCGCTGGTGCTCTCTGAATTTGGCAACTGGGGACTGCCCCGCCTGCCCGAGACTAAACCCTGGTGGTTCACGCGCGACTTTGAGGGGCGCGAGATCACCCGACCCGACGGCGTCGAGCAGCGCTTCGCCGACTACCAGTACGGCTCGATCTACTCCAGCTTCAACGCTCTGGCTGACGCCACCCAGGAGCATGAGTACGGCTCGTTGAAGTATGAGATCGAGTCACTGCGAGCTCAGCCGGATATTCAAGGTTATGTCATCACGGAGTTCACCGACATCAACTGGGAGTCGAACGGCCTGCTCGACATGTGGCGCCACCCCAAAGCCTTCGGTGAAAGGCTTAGCCGCTTGCAGCAGGATCAGCTTGTGACGCTGCGCGCAGAACAGCGCAACTTGACGGTGGGGGACCGGGCCCGGGCCGATGTCTATTTTTCCAACTATGGACCGCAGGTTTCTGGGGCCCACGTGTCGTGGAAACTGGAAGGGACAGAGGTGCGGGGCGAATTCGACTTCCCTTCCGTCGCCAGCGGATCATGCGCGAAGGCAGGTAAGATCGAGTTCACGGTGCCCTCAGTCGGCGCCCCTTCGAAGCATCTCTTGAAGGTTGCCGTGAGCGCGGCGGGTAAGGCCGTCTCCGACAACTCTCTGGATTTCTACCTGTACCCGTCTCGGGCTTCAGAACTCAACCCTTCAGTTGCTTTCCACGATCCGCCAGGCCGGCTGCGTCGACTAGGCAATGAAATGCGCCGAAGGAACTTTCTCGCCCCGTCCGGTTCCGAGGCGCTTCCAGTGATGATTGCCTCCACCTGGGACGATGAGGTCCAGAAGACGCTGCACGATGGTGGTCGCGTTATCCTTCTGGCATCGGACCGGCAGCAACTCGCGCCCGGTCTTGCCGTAGTGCCGCGCGGCAAGTCGGACCTGGACGGCAATTGGATATCCAACTTCCTCTGGGTCCGCAAGGACCGCGAGCCTTTTAAGGCTGTGGGGTTCGATACGTTGGCTGGATTCGAGACCCAGGCGGTAACGCCCACCACAGTGATTGAAGGCATCCCACCCGCGGATTTCCAGGATGTCCTCTCGGGAATGTTTTATGGCTGGATCCATAGCAACGTGGGGACACTCGTCCAAGCTCGAGCTGGAAGGGGGAGGCTGCTGGTGTGCACGTTTTCGCTGGCCACAAGCTACGGAAGCGATCCCTACGCCACTTATCTGCTCGAGGCGCTGGTCAACTACGCGACTTCGGGTTTCACACCCGGCTTCGAGATTGCGCATTTTTAGCTTGACTTCTTACCCGCCTTAACGGATATTGAACGGGATGGGGGGCAGGAGTGGCCATCATGAAACTGTGGCACGTATTGCTGCTTGGCTCTACGCTTCTCCTTCTATCTTCCCAGGCCTCTGCCGACACTGTAGGCGTGTACGAAGTCATCAACGGTAAGCCCACCCTCATCGTGCTTCAACCCGCTGAATACAGAAGCGGGCTTCCGGACCCTCGGGTCGCCCTGCGACGGCTCCGCCGGGGAAGCATTCCGTTTTACGGGCTGGACTTCAGCTTCGACCTGAGCAACGGCTCAGGGAGCGTCGATTTCCGCAATGCCGGGCCTCAGACCCTGTACAGCCTGACCTTAACAATCAGCCCGGGCGGACCGGCCGGTAACGGTCCGGAAGTCTATTCTTGTGGCGATGACTCAGTACTGAGCGACGTGATTCCCTTCACCAACTGCCTGTTCTTAGAGACCGGCGGCCCTCATTCCGAATCCATCGTCACTTTTTACGGTGGACCGGGCCTGCCGAGCCAAAGTCACTTCCTCGTCACACTGCAAGGCTTCGGGTCCGCTGTGGAGGTTAGCGGACAAGGCGGCACAACCCCGGTCAACGATTCCCCTGTTCCCGAGCCTGGAACACTAGCGCTGTTTGTCGGTGGCGGTGCCTTGATGTTGGGTGGGCGTCAGCTAGGCAAAAGCCGTTCTGATTGATCGACGCACCAACTCGTCGCCTATTGCGGCACCAATCTGGCAAACTCTGGGAGGGCTTGCAGGTTGGCGAGTTCGGGATCGTCTTTGGCTTCCTGGGGTGCGTAACCTTGCTTGAGCGCTTCGCTGAGCGCCTTGAAGGCCGCCTGTTGGTTGCCCGCCAGATTCTCGACCACCGCCTCGATGTAAACTAGCTCAACGTCGATCGGCTGTATGGAGCGTCCCTGTCGGATAAACTGCAACGCCCGACTCGCGTCACCCTTCTTGGCGTGATAAAGCGCCAGGCTCCCCATTGCGCTGGCATCGCGCGGATTGACCTGAAGCTCTTGGTTAGCCAGCTTGATGGCCTGATCGTAGACGGCGCGGGCCTTGTCCATGTGTCCTGACCAGCGGTATGCATCCGCGAGGTTGCCCAACCACATCTCTTCGTTCGGATTCAGCTCAACGGCCTTTTCGAACATCCTCACAGCGTCGCTATACCTCTTGAGATAGAAATAGGCGGTCCCGAGGTTGGAATATGTCTGGTCATGAGGGCGGATGGCAAGAGCTTTCTGAAACAGGGGTATGCATTGGCCCCACCGCCCTTGCCGGAGGTAAACCAAACCGATGTCTTCGTAACCGATGGCGTCCCCGGGGGCGAGGTCGGTAAGCTTCTGAAAGGTCTCGAGCGCCTTGTCGGTCTCCCCCAAGCTCACGTAAGCAGCACCCAGCATCTGGTAGTTGTCAGCGTAATACGGGCTCCACTGAATTGCCTTCTCGTAGGCCTGCAGCGCTTCGTCCTTTCGTCCTGCGGCAAGGTAGGCGCTCCCCAGGCGACGGTAACCCTCATCCGAATTCGAGGCTAGTTGCAAACCACGCTGGAATTCACCGACTGCCTGGTCAGCATCTCCGGTCGCATAATAGACACTGCCCAGGGCAAAATGAGCGTCAGCCGTGGTCGGATCCAGGCGCAAAGCTTGTTGCGCCGCGTGAATCGCCTTCTCCGCCCAGAAGTTTTCCTTACTTTGCCCGTACATCTCCAGACTCGCATCGGCTAATCCGGCGTAGGCCTGTGCAAATCCGGAATCGACTTCCAGCGCTTTCTGGAAGAAGCGCAGCGCCGTCTCAAGGTCCTGTACGCACTGGAAGTTGCGAAGGGCCTGCCGGCCGCGGAGGTAAAGGTCATATGCCTCAACGTTTGCGGTAGGGTTCCCGCTGGACGACACCACCTCCTGGCCATTGGGGCGCAGCCAAAGCGTCGTTACCAGGCTGGCAAAAATTTGGTCTTCGAGCCCCAGCAAGTCCTTTCGAGAGCCCGCAAACTCCCGCGTCCAGACCTGCCGATCAGCCGCGACGTCGTCAAGGCCGACAACGACGCGGAACTTGTCACCGGACTCCTGGACGCTGCCCACCACCGCGAGGTTAACGCCCAAGTCCTTGACCAGCACCTCCGGGGGCCTGGTGCGGCCAACTGCATGCACCGTCGCGGCAGACACCACGCGGACGTCGCGGAGCTGGAATAACTTGGCCGAAATCGCTTCCCGCAGGCCTTCGGCAACATAATTCAGCGAGGCGGGGTCACCCACCACACGGAAGGGTAAGACCGCCAGATACTTACCCTGGGCCAGAGGGGGAATACTCGCTCGCCTACCCGCGCGCTCGGGTAGGCGACCAAGCACATACTGCCGGACGGAAGGCAACGAAACCGCAATCCCCGCCAGCAACAGCGCCGTACCAGCGACCGCGAGCGCGGCGGGCCGCTTGCAGAGGTTCACCAGTCGTTGCGTTAGCGGCTCCCGGGTTGGGGTTTCTGCGGGGCTGCGAACCGCCTGTTCTTCAAGTCCGGTTTCCTGCTCCTCTTCGATAACAACGCTGGACCGCGTGTGCTCCCGCACGATTAAGGCGGGTATCTCTTCCCAGCGTTCCCTTACCTCGGCAACGAAACGGTAGCCTCGTCGCGGCATCGTCTGAATAAAACGAAAGTCCTGCCCCAAGACCCTTCTCAGTGCCGAGACGTTCTGTGTAAGGTTGTTCTCCTCCACGATTGTGTCAGGCCATACCGCCTTCATCAGCTCGTCCTTCTCCAGCGTTCGGCCGCTGTTCTGGATGAGAATCAGAAGGGTATCCAGGGCCTTGGGCGTGAGGGGCAGGGGCACGCCCTCGCGGAAAAGCTGGTGGTCAGTAGCGTCGAGGCGGAAGGGCCCAAACTCGTAGAAGTGCTTGGTGTATTGACCTTTAGCTCCGTTCATAAAGGTTTCAGAAAACTTTCACTCGTTCCTAATTACATTCAAACCTTCCTTTGCCTATTCTGTGCACGAGGAAGCATGGAACGAGGTTCGAAAGTGATTTTAGGACGGAGCGCTGTCAAAAGCAATGGACAATTTTAGAGAAGCCGGGCCCCGATCTCATACCACGACTCTTGGAGAGAACCATGCCAGTAAAAAAGAGAACCAGAATCACCATTGACACGGAGCGGGTGCTGGTCATTGGCAAGACCCGGAGCACCTTCGACGCCTGGTGCCCCATGTGCAACCAGCTGGTCAGACTGCTGCGACCGGACGAGGCCGCCGTCCTCACGGCTCATTTGCGTGCTTCGCAGCAGCCTTTGGAGATCAGCAAACTTCACATCATCCCCACCGTCGACGGATTGATGAATGTCTGCCTGAATTCATTGTTGAGTCAAGGCGGAATCAGAACGGAAGGGGGGGGTTAGCGCATACCAAGTGCCAAACCAAGGAGCAGCTTAAGTAAGGAAAAGCCGGCAACTTAAGAGTACAGCAAAGCAAAGGAGGGGGAAATGTTCATCGGTAGGAGAATCAAGCAATTACGCGAGCGGAAGGGGCTTTCTCAAGGAGACATCGAGGCCGTCAGCGGCATGCTCCGCGCCTACATCTCCCGCGTGGAGCACGGCCATACGGTACCGTCGCTCGAGACGTTGGAGAGGTTCGCCGCGGCCTTAGATGTTCCCTTATACCAGCTTTTTTTCGAGGAGGAGGATGCTCCGCCCGGGGCGAATGTGGCGTCGGGTAAAACCACAGATGCCATGGCGAAGCCACTCGCACCAAACTGCTCGGAGGCCCGGATGCTAACAATGCTTAAAGGGCTGGCCCAACGCATGGTCGAGTCGGACAGGCAACTGCTCCTCAAGTTCGCCAGCCAGCTCGCCGGGCGTTTAGACAAGGTCTCTGGAGGAGTGGAGGGGAGCCGCGATTGCGGGCCTCGAAGCGGCGAGATGAGAACCAAGTGGGACCATTCGCCACGGCGGGTCCCACGCTCTCGCCTTTCGGGGCCCCGCAATCGAGCTGCTTCCTTCAACCAGGTTATTCAATAGCCGCGAAGCTCAGTCACCAATTCGTCTCGCGGCGGATCAGGCCAACGCGACTGGGTGCCGGCCGGCGACGCATGGTGGAGTCGGACAGGCAACTGCTTCTCAAGTTCGCCAGCCAGCTCGCCTGGCGTTAGGCTATGTCTCTGGAGGAGATGGAGGGGAGCCGCGATTGCGGGCCTCGAAGCGGCGAGATGAGAACCAAGTGGGACCATTCGCCACGGCGGGTCCCACGCTCTCGCCTTTCGGGGCCCCGCAATCGAGCTGCTTCCTTCAACCAGGTTATTCAATA
>DATJKY010000313.1:0-8637 GCA_035490955.1 Terriglobia bacterium
AGGATTCCCGGCCTCAGTTCTGTCGAGATTCTGCGCACCGACTGTATCGTCTGGTCTACGAGTTCCAGGATGGAGTCGGCCCTTTTTCGCTGTTGTTGTTCGTCGGCCGGCGACTCGCGCATCAAGGAGGCCAGGTCAATCTTAATGGCGGTCAAAGCTTGGCCCAGCTCATCATGGATTTCGCGTGCCACGCTCTTTCTCTCCTCTTCCCGGATAACTTGCAGCCGTGCGGTAAGGGCGCGCAACTGTTCGAAGGAATGCTGCAACTCCTCTTGCGCCCGCTTGCGCTCGGTGATGTTCTCCACGATAGCCATGAGAAACCGGGGAATGCTCCGCGTGCCTGGAACCATGGATGCGTGGACGCTGGCCCAGATCAAGCTGCCATCCTTACGCCGGTAACGCTTCTGTATTTCGAAGGATGGCCCTCTCCCCTCCCGCAGCTCGGCCAGAGGCCGGCGGCTCACTTCCAGGTCGTTTTCGTGGGTGATGTCCAGGAACGACAACGCTCGCAGTTCTGCCTCTGAGTAACCCAGCATTTTCTGGAAGGCGACATTGGCGCTCAGGAATCGGGTACTGGCGGGGTCACTCAGGGCGATGCCGGCGGCGGAATTCTCGAAGACCGCACGCCAGCGCTTTTCGCTCTTGCGCAACTGCTCCTCGGCAAGCTTGAGTTCCGTGAGGTCGCGGGTTACGCCCCAGACCCGCACCAGGCTCCCATTCTCAACAATAGGGGTCTCTGTCCTGGACAAGTATTTGGGGTTACCTGCTTTGTCAACAACCCGAAACTCGGCCGTCCGACCTTGAAATCCGCCGCGAACCGTAGCTCGAAACAACTCGATCGTTTCCTTACCCAAGTCCCCGGGGGGAATCAGGTCTCCAAGCCGCTTCCCCAGCAGCTCTTCGGCAGCGGAGAGCCCCAGGTTGCGCACATGCGCTTCGTTGCACTCGGCCACGTAACCGTGTTGCAGAATCCTCTCTACACTTTCTTCCTCCGGCAGGTCGAGAGGAACGGGCTGCTCCAATTCCATACGCCACACGCCTTCGTTGCTGTGCGAGATGAAGTCGCGGTACCGCTGTTCGCTCTGGCGCAAAGCCTCTTCAGCCCTCTTGCGCTCAATTACATTGGCAATGGCGTCTCCGACCATCTTCACATGCGCCACATCGATGTCCGACCAGACTACCGGTCGCGCCCTCGAGTGCAATCCGACACACCCCCTCACCTGTCCCACTTTGGCCTTGATCGGCACATCGAGAACTGAAAGGGCGCCCTCTGCCTCGTAGTTCCGGCGCTCCGCCAATGCTTCGGGAGGCAAGTCATCCCATGTGTTCACCCGAATTACCTCGTCGGCCAGAAGTCGACTTTCGCTCCATGACCGTGTCCCGGGTATTATGTTTTGACAAGGTGGGAGGCGCGGGGAGGTGTCAGGCCCGCACCACTCGTGAGTGACCCTCCATGTGCCCTGCTCCGGCGAGAGCATGGTGAGATAGGCGCAATCAACCCCGATGAATTCCGCGGTCTCCTGTAGAGCGGCGGTCACACTCGTATCAACTTCGCAATCGTGGCAGGTGGCGAAGCGGGCCAAAATCGTGGTCATTAACTCGTCAAATGCAGCTTGGCGTCTGAGCGCCTCCTCCGCCTGCTTTCGCTCGGTGATGTCGCTGACCACGCCGTCGATGCGGATGCCCCCGTTCTGCCGTCGCACCTTCGCGCTGTCCAGAACCCAGCGGACTACGCCGTTTGGCAATACAATTCGGTACTCGCGATCGTCACGCGTTACTTGCCCCGCCCGGAGCCGCTCATAAGCCTGCTGGGCTCGGGGCCGGTCCTCAGGGTGAACGGTGCTTAGCCAGGCATCAGGGCCCTGCAGATAAAACTCGGGCGGCCGGCCGGTAATCTTCTCGACCACCGATGAGTAATGGTGGTACTTCCAGTTGCCTCCAGAGTCGACCTCCCCGCTCCAGAGGTAGTCCGGAATCGAGGCCGTCACATCCTGCAATTCCTCTTTGCTCTGTCTCAGCTCTTCCTCCGCCCGCTTTCGCTCGGTAACATCATCGAGCACGGCGAGGGCGCAGGGCTCGCCCTCAAATTCAATTATTTCTACTGAGAAAAGGCCGATTCGCTGTTCCCCTGTTTTTGTTCGAAACACCCCCTCTACGTTGTGGAGACGCCTTTCGGCCTTCAACCTCTGCCAAGTTCTCTGCAGAGCCTGACGATCAGCCCAAAGCCCCAACTCCGCTTCGGTGTGTCCGATTATTTCGTCACGACGCCAGCCGGAGACCTGTTCAAAAGCGTTGTTGACCTCAATGTATCGATCATCCTTCAAAGATGCGATCGCGCAAACCATGGGGCTTGCATGGAACGCCTTGGAGAAGCGCTCCTCGGAGACCTCCGCGTGCTGCCTGAGTTTCAGTAGGGCTCGCTGCTGTCTTACTTTCTCTCTGAGCCCTTGCATCGCAGTCTTCCGATGCTGCCCAACCATTACCAGGCCAAACAGGAGAATAGAGAGAGCCCCCACCAGCGCTTCTAACACAGCCCGTCGGTGGTAATCCGATAGCGCCTCATCCCGGTCAACCTTGCGGACGACGCTGGCACCAGCTATCTGGATCTGCTTGGCGACAGCGAAAACCTTGACCCCGCGGTAGTCGGTATACTCCCCGAAGGGCACCTCACTCTTATGGGCCACAAGGGCCTCCAAGGTCATCTCAGCCAGCGGCCTCCGAAAAACAGACGTCTCGCCTCGGGTCTTACGGCGCGGAGAGAAAACGAACACGGCGCCATCCTGATCCCACACCAGCAGGGTTTCGCTGGTTCGCGCAGGATCACTCTCAATAGCAACAAAGGGGAGGATTTCCTTCCAGGGTTCCACGACCAGGATAGCTGCTCCAGAAACACGGCGCGGAACCTGGCTCGCTGGACTGGCTGCTTCACCGGCGAACACTGGAGCAGCGAGGCTCAACAGGACGTGGCCTTGTTCCATTCCGGAAGCCGTAATATCAAACTTTCCCGTTCGATAAACCCACAAGCATGCTGAACGGAAATTCTCGGTCCCTTCCTGGTATGCGCTCGACCGCGCCACCACTCGACATCCCGGATCAACGACAACAGCCTGAAGGTATCCCTTGGCGCGCCGGAGGTTTGCAAGTTCCTGCCCGACGTGCCGCCGAGCCTCCTGCAACGGAGACGTTGCCCCGTCCCTCGTAGCAGACAGCAGGCGGGCAGTATAGGGATCCTCCGCTACTTCTGCGACGTCCCTCCTTCTCTCGTCCAACCACAGGGTGTCAAAGCTTACCCGATCCTCCGCGGAACTGGACAACCGCGCATTCCAGTAGGTTACGGTGTCGCGATATGCCCCCCGCAAATTGTGCCAGATAAAGCCCACAACAACCGCAGCCAAAAACAAGAAGCTAACGGCATACAGCGAAAGGGTTCTGCTGAGAGAGCTGGAGGCAACCCGATGACGGATCTCGTCGCGGGTTTTGGTCGATGTTGCTGTCACCGGCTTATCTGGGTGGTCCATACGCGTCACGCTCAACTAAACTAGGGACAATGCCGGGCTCCTCTTGCTAACAGGCTGCTGAAAAAGGCCCAACGATGTCATCCCGAGCATTCACAGCCGTTGGGCTGCCCATAATGGGCGGTAACTCGACACCAGAGGAGTTGTTCAATCTAAACGACTTACGCGTCGAGTTATTGCAGAGCAGAGCGAGGTAGGCCGCGTTTGCCACACTTGTGCAGTGTGCACCAGCTAGCTCAGCTATATAACAACATCGGGTGGCGCACACATGACCACTTTTCGCCATGTGCGCGAGTGTCAACGGTCGCATACATCGCAAAATCCGGATGTATACGCCGTCCATGGGGTAAAGATTGTCTACCCAATTCGTGGACACTACACGAGCATCTGACTTGCGTTTTCCATTAGAAATCGGCAAGACGAGCCCCGTGTTGGTTGCGGTCATAGGCCGCGCTCTCGCGAACCCACCATCTTACAGAATTTGCCTTGACGTTAATAGTGCTCAGCACCTGACTCAGCACTTGGCAAAGCCAACGCGATACAACGCCGCCGGGCGGGACCGCTCAAACTTGCGGGAGGAGACTGGAGCGGCGGATTGTCGCCGGAAGAGCACTACCATTACCAGCTTGCATCGAGAACTTGCCGGTGTCCCGACTCTTAAACTAGCCTATAAGCCGCAGGCCTTGAGGCAGAGATTCACCGAAGATGCGGAGGGCGTCAGCCTGCGCCGGCGGAACGTGGGTGTGAAGGCCTCGGCTTGCTTCGTCTCCAATACCCGCCGCCGTCAACCTGGCGAGGGCGCTCCGCCGCAGGTCATCGTCGATATCCCGCAGGTGATCATCCGTGCGCGACCCGAGCTGGACAACCGCTGATGCCGTCTCGGGCGTGCATTCAGGCAGATCGAGCAGGGTCTCGAGCCATTTCATAGCCGCTTCCACGGCGACAACGCAGTTGAGCGGGCCATACAAGGGGATACGCGCGCCCAGCCTGCCGAGCGACCATAGCCACCCCTTGTCCGTGGGTTCTTTCTTGATCTTGGCCAGCAGCACCTCACCCAACGACGCCCGCAGGGGCGCCGGGAGATGCTCCAAACTGGCGAGCAGGCGCCAACCCTCGTGCTCCACCTGGCTGTTAAGCCGCCCGCTTGTTTTCTTTCCACCGATTTCCAGCACTGCCGCGTACTTTTGGTAAAGCTCTCGCTGCTGACCGGCATTAAGTCCCCCCGCCACGCGACGCCACAGCACCAACCACTCCACCTGGCATTGAAGGTCCTTGGGGAAAGCCAGTCCGGCCAGATAAATCTTTCGCGCCTGACTGATTCGCCAGTCGTCCAGCAGCGCGCCGAAGCCGGGCCGCAGGCAGAAACCAAACAGGTTCAGCCAGCGAGCTTCGTGTCGCCGGGTTTTGGTTCGCCCGTCGACAACCTCGGCGAGTGTATCCGAGAGCCCGCGGATGGTAGCCATGGGCCAAGCATCCTTATTGTGGCAAAGCGTTGCTTCCAACTTGTTTACGAGCGCCTCAGGTGCCACCGCCTCGTGTCCCGGAGTATCGTGCGTCCTGCCAAAGACCGCCTCCACCAGGCCCCGCGCAGATTCCAGCGACTGATCCGAAATCTCCAACGGTGCAGGCGCTGGGGTTGGTGTTGCATGCTGCGGTTGCCCCTCATCGCCACGCAGTTCGAATTGCAGACGCCAGCGGTGTTGGGTCTTGAGCGACTCGCACCAGAGTTCGAGTGTCCCCACCTCCGTGAAGCTTGCTTGAAGGTGCACGTCCAGCTCGATCTGGCGCGACTTCTTGCCGTAACGTAACTGGGTGACGAGCGGGGCGTGGCGATGGAACTGTTCTTCGTCGAAATCGACCACCTCCCCATGTTCGTCGTGACGGGTGGTCGAGCTATAGAGGGTGAAAGACACCGGGCGGTTGGTAAGGACGGCGAATTCACGATTGGCGAGCGGCAGACTGGTGCCCTCATCGATCCCGGAGGGCAGCACGCAGACAGCTTGAAGCCGATGATCGGACTGCACGCCGATATAGTAGGTTCGCGCGCTGCCTGCCTTGATGCGCAAACCGCCGCCGCGTCGCACCCGCCCATAGTACGCAGCGCCCGTGGCCACCGCACTTTCCGGGGCTTCGTTGATAAGGGGCCTGGGCCGCCAGCCGTTACTCTCATGGCTAAACCAGCCGGCCACTGCCTCTACGATCCTCTCGCGAGCGATAGACGGTGCGAAAAAACCACCGTTGAAAAGAATGGCGTCCGGGCGCGCCATCTGCGACCCAGGCGGACGGTCCGCCGAAGGCGGGTCAGGCTTAGCCGCGGAAGCCGCTTGGGTCAGAAACGCAGCCAGATGCTTTGTAATTGCGGGCTCGCTTGCGTAGGGTAAGCCCAGTTCGCGCAGGCCTACGCGCTTGTCGTGCGTGGGCAGGTCGTTGGCGGCGGTCAGTGGTGAGAAGCCGCTCGTGAGAACCTCCACCACCTCATCCCGCGTCAGTTCAGCGCTGAGCAGCCTGCCCACCACTGCGCGTCCGCTGCCCAGAACGCTGACCGGAAGCCGTTCCTGGCTCGGGTCGCTGAGTAATCGCTCTTTGACCGCACAACACGCTCGCCGCAGCGCATAGCGCTGGCGGAGGCTGAGCTTCGGATTGTTGAGCTTCTCTTCCACACGCCGCTCGAGCGCCAGGTCGAGATTGTCGCCCCCGAGCAATAAGTGGTCGCCGATCGCCGTGCGTTCGAACTGCACTTCACCGCTGGCCACGCGAACCCGAATGAGGCTGAAATCGGTGGTGCCGCCCCCAACATCACAAACCAACACAAGTTCACCGTCCTGCAGTTCTCTCTCGAGCAGGTTGCGATGCGTGGCGATCCATGCGTAGAAAGCGGCCAGCGGTTCTTCGAGCAGAGTCACTCTTTCCACACCTGCCTGCTCGGCCGCTTCCACCGTCAGCTCACGGGCCTCTTCATCGAACGAGGCGGGGACGGCCAAAACGATCTCCTGGTTCTCGAAACGGACTCCCGCACTCCCGGGCGCGTGTGCAGTATGATTCCAAGCCTCCCGCAGATGGGTGAGATAGCGGGCTGAGGCTTCCACGGGGGACACCATGGGCTCCGGCGGCTCGGCTTCCCAAGGCAGAATCCTGGCTCGACGATCGACCGCTCCATGGCAGAGCCACGACTTGGCCGACGAAACCTGACGTCCGGGTACGAGCGCACCTTCCTCACGCGCCAGCACGCCTACTACCGCCGAAGGACGCTCATCCCACGGGAGCCTCAAGCGCCCAGCCGACAAATCCTGCTCATCGGGGAACCAAAGGAACGAAGGTAGCGTGGGTAACGCGCGGACCTCCCCCGCCGCAACCAGTTGCGGCACTTGGAAGACACGTATGTCTGAGGGTTCTCCTCCCTTATCGACATAGGCCACAACCGAATTGGTCGTACCCAGATCAACCCCGATCATGTAACGACTGGAGTCTTCCATGTGTTCCCGATTTGCCCGGAGGGCAATACCGTGAGTAGCCGTAGGTGAAACCTACGGGTTAGCAAGCCCGAGATGATCCTCCCGGCCCCGGAGGGGCCGGACAACACCCCGGTCAACCCCTCGAGGGTTTGAGGGACGAGCATGGCATCTCATCCGTAGGTTGTACCTACGGCTACTCACAGCCGGCCCCTGCCGGGGCCGCAACGACCCATCGCCGTCTTGCTTGGTCACTTTTCGCCCTTGGGCCGGATGTTCAATTCCAGCTTCCAGCGGTGCCCGCCGTCGCGCGAGACGCACCAGACCTCCAGCGTGCCGACCTCGGTAACGCGGGTTTCAAGGCGTACGGGGAGAACCGTGCCCTCCTGCCCATTGAGCTCGAGCGTTACCTCGAGCGGGCTCATCTCTTCGATTTCTTCACCCCAATCCTCGAGCAGGCTCCCTACCTGGTCTTGTTTGCGCACGCTGGAGCTCAAAAAACGAAACTCGGCCGGCTCTCCCACCATCAGACCAAATTCCCGTTCTGGAATCTTGGCCTCTGTTCCCTCTTCCATGCCAAAAGGAACCACGCACAGCGCCTTGAGCGGCGCCTCCATTCCGGGCACCGCCGGCATCGCACTCTCAATGCCGATGTAATAGGTCCGCGATGCCCCGCTGCGGATGCGCACCCCCTGTCCCCGTCGCGCCTTGCCGTAGTAGGCTGCGCCACGGGCGACGGCGTGCTCCAGGTCAGGCGCATCCAGAACTTGCTCTGTTTCCAGCCGTTCAAAACCCTCCTCCCGCAACCAGCTGTTGAGCAGCCCAAGGAGCCGGTCCCGCAGCACCGCTGCCTTCATAACGCCACCGTTGAAAAGAATATGTGTTGGGCAGGCCAACCCGCTCCGGCCACGGCGGATCTTTGCTGCTTCGGGACTGTTTGCCACTTGCTGCGACAGGAACTGCGCCAGATGCTTGGTGATGGCCGGGTCGGCCGCATAAGGCAGACCCAGTTCCTGAAAGCCGATCCGGCGCTGCCGGGCAGGGGCTTCGTCGCTCGAGACTTTCGGAAAAAACCCGTCCACCACAACCTGAATGAGATCTTCGCGCGTCAGTTCAGCTTTAATCGTCCCGCCAACCAGCTTGGTGCCTTTACCCAGCAGGGTGACGGACTGCTTCTGGCTTTTGGTTTCCTCGAACAGTTTTTCCTTTGCCAGCCGGCACTGGTGCCAGAGACCGTGCAGTTGCCATAGATCGATGCGATGCCCGCTCGATTCCAACCGCTGCTCGAGCAGGCGGGCAAGCGCCAAATCCATGTTGTCGCCGCCCAGTAAGATGTGGTCGCCCACCGCTATCCGCTTGAGGGCGAGCTCCCCTTCTTCTTCCGAGACGGCGATCAAACTGAAGTCCGTTGTTCCCCCGCCCACATCGCACACCAGAACTAAGTCACCAACTTTGATGCGCTTGCGCCAGCCATCACCCTGGCTCTCCAACCAGGCGTAAAATGCAGCCTGGGGTTCTTCGAGCAAGGTCACATGCTTCAAACCAGCCTGCCCTGCAGCCCGCACTGTGAGCTCCCGGGCCTCTTCATCGAACGAGGCAGGCACCGTCAGCAGCACTTCCTGCTCGCTCAAGACGAGTTCCGCTTTCCTCTTCGCATGATTGCTGTCCCATGC
>DATJKY010000314.1:0-4986 GCA_035490955.1 Terriglobia bacterium
AGGCAGCCGTCTTCGAAGTTCTAATAGGCGCGAGGGCAACCGGTTAGCGCCGTTTCTTGCTTTCGTTCTGCGCCACCCGCGCCTTCACCATTCTCTGAACGAGTGCAGTCGGCAGTGGCTTGTCCGTGGGGAAGTGGATGGTTCCCTTGGATGTGGAGAAGCCCTTAAGTTCGTTCTTAAACGCTTCGACGATCGCGGCAGTAGGAAACAAACTGCAGTGGTCAGAAAACGCGGCGAACCACACCAGTACTCCGTTGTACTTGAACGCTGGAATCCGGTAGCTGATCGTCTCGCTAGCCTCCGGTGGCACAGCGGACCGAATCGCCGCTCGAACCTTGTTCAAGGTGCTGCGTGCGGGTTCCGGGACACCAGCAAGGTATTCATCAACGGTTTTCGGAGCGGGGTTGGCTTTCGCCGCAGAACCGCGGTTGCCAGATTTCATTTTTTTCATACCGGCAATCCTACAACAAACTTCCCCTTCCAATCCATGCTCAGCCTAGCCGCTAACCACAGCCATTAATAACCGTTTCTGAAAAGACGCTGATCTCTCAGTGTCCATCGTCCGTTGTACCGTTCAGCCAGCCTCGCCGGATACGGGACTGAGCGTCGGTGGAGCTCGCGACTTCGCGTATCGCATAGTGGGTGGTCGTCTTAGCCCCGACGTCGAAGTTGAGAAAGATTGTCTTCGACCGCCGCCGCACCTCGAGTTGGATTCCGCGGCCGGCCTTCAACCCAACCACATCCTGTGGGAGGGCCGTGAGTCTTTCTCCGTTGATGCTCATCACGACGTCTCCCCGGCTCAGGCCCGCCCGTTCAGCGTTGCTATCCGTCTCGACCGATTCCACAGTCATAAGCCCGTTTGCGCTGCGCACCCCCCAGAAACCGAGAGCGGCTTGCTTCTCGGTTTCCGTCTGCAGCACCAGTCCGGCGTAGCCTAGGTATGTGCGGTAATCGAGCTCGCGAGTCCCGGACACGTGGTCCCGGAAGAACGCCTCCACCCAGTCTCCCGGGGGCGCGAGCTCGGCTACGAGCCGCCGAAGGTCGGCCTTTGTGTAGAAGCGCCCGCGGCGCGCGAAGTCGTCGTTGAGATGGCGCATCAGGTCATCGAGACTATGACGATTGGCGCTGGCTTGTCGAATGCCCAAGTCGAGCAGGAAGCCCAGCAATTCACCCTTGTTGTAGTACGAGATGCTGCGCGCGGGACGAAGGTAGTCCGGGTACCCTTCGAGCCAGGCATCGAGGCCGGCGACTTCGGCACTCTGGAACATTCGTGCCGGCCGCTCCTGCAGGCGCTCAATCTCAGCCGCAACGTGCTCATAGAACTGCTGGCGCTTGATCAAGCCGGCGCGCAGCAGCGTGAGCTCCTGATAGGTGCTCGTGATGCCTTCGCAGAACCACAAGTCGCTTGTGTCGTTCCCGCGAATGTAGTCCACCGGCTCCAAAGTCTGAGGGCGGATACGCTTGACGTTCCATAGATGAAAGAACTCATGAGCGACGGTCAATTCCAAGCCCTCCCACCGTGTGCTGAGGTCGCTCGCAGGGAAGCTGATCGCCGTACCGTTGCGATGCTCCATCCCTCCATTACCTTCGCGCGCAAAGTGCAAGATGAAGGTGTAACGCGCAAACGGTGTATCGTGCATAAGCTCAGTTTCCGTCGCGGTTATTCTCTGCAACGACGCGAGCAGCTTCTGCGGAGAGTACTGGACGGAATCGCTGTGAACAACCACGCGATACTCCGCCCCACTCTGGTGGTAGGTAAACTCCTGGAAGCTGCCGGCTTCGGCGGGGCTGTCGGCGAGGGCGTCGTAATTGGCGGCCTTGAATTCGCCGGAGGTTTGCGAATCGTCAAGGAGGGTTCCCACTTTCCAGTCTTGCGGCAAGTGAAAACTGACTCGAGCCTCGCGGTCACGAGCGCCGGGAAGGTAGAAGAGCAGTTGGGCGAAGTTCAGGAAGGCGTGCTCCGGGTTCAAAACACAGGAAAACGGACCCTCCTCATTGGCATAGACGGCGTACGACAACTCCAGTCGTCCGCACGGTCCGTCTGCGGTCCGCCAGGTGTTTCGGTCAACGGGCACGAGCTCACGCGGTTGGCCATCACAACCGGCCTTGACGCCCTGAACATTTCTAACGAAATCGCGAATTTGGTAAAGAGCATTCCACCTCGGAAACTGTATCTCCAACGAAGGCCCTGCATCCGGCACGGTCATGGTCACCAGCACCAGGTGCGCTCCCGTCTTGCGAAGGTCGAGCAAGTAATCTATCGGTGCCCTGGGCTCTGCGGTGCATAAACCAGGAGCAATAAGTAAAAAGCGAGAGGCAAGAAGCAAGAATAGGTGACAGGTCACAGGGAACAGGTTACAGGAAACTGTTTTCTGTACCCTGTTGTTTCCTGTTCCCTCTTCCCTCTCCTGGCTTCTACTCACTTGGAACGAGCTTACCCTCTTGCCCATGATAAAAGTACACGCCGTTGGCAACGCGCTCTACAGGGCCCGTCAGGGTCACCTCACCGTTCTTGGGCCAGGTCACGTCAAGGATGCCTACCAGCGTGCGCGCGTGCACCTTACGATCTGTAAGCCCGTTGAGGATGCATGCCACTACCGCGGCGCACGAGCCGGTTCCGGACGATGCCGTTTGCCCCACTCCCCGCTCCCAGAAACGCACCTCAATTTCGTTCCTGGAGTGAACCTTGACGAACTCCACGTTCGTCCGCTTAGGAAACAATCGGCTGTTCTCGATCTCGCCACCGATAACGCGCCAGTCGACGGATTCAAAATCCTGAACAAACGTCGAGCAGTGCGGGTTGCCCATAGAGGTCACGGTAACGGGAAGTTTTCCTCGAGAGGTCGCTAACAAGAATCCTACCACCGGTGTCGAAGCTTCGACCGCGCTGAAGGGAATCTCCTCCGGCTTAAGGATGGGCTTGCCCATACCAACACGAAATACCCACGCCCCGTGGCTTCTCCTCACCAAACAGACTGACTTTACACCCGCCGCCGTTTCAAGCTTGAGCGGTAGGGGTAGGGCTTGCCCCGGTTCGGGCATATACGGAAGGGTATGGCAAGCCGTACCCATGACAGGCACAAAAGATAGTGGGTGGCTGGCTCTCTCCAGATAATACGCCGCCGCGCATCGAATACCGTTGCCGGATATTTCCGCCTCGCTGCCATCGGCATTGAAAAAACGTATACAGGCGTTGTTCTCCTTTCGCTGTGACGCCAGAACTACAAGAAAGCCGTCAGCGCCGACTCCCGTGCGACGGTCACAGATCGCACGGGCGAGCCGCTTCAACCGGCCCGTCGAACTCGGATTGATACCGCGGCGAGTGATACCGATATCAGGGCCAGAGCTCACTATAAAGTCGTTGCCTAGGCCATGAAACTTGCCGAAAGGGATCTCGTCCATAAAAGCAGTGGTTAGTGGCTAGCAACTAGGAGCGGTGGAGTACCTTGCCACTAACCACTAGCCACTGCCTTTAATGCGACGATAAATCTGCACGCTTCCCTCTCCCGGCTCGACGAGTTGCTCGGCAAGTTCAAAGTCGCCAAATGCCTGTGGGTAGGCGCGCATAAGCTGATCAACTCTGTCGCCGTCGCCTCGAATAATCCATCCCACGGCCGGGCCTACGCCGCGCTCGAGACCTTGCCATTGCTCCCGGTTAGCTTCCGACAGCGTGTTGCGGAACGGAATTCCAAGTTCGGGATTCACACAAGGCCACTTGCCGGCAGACACGATAATCAGGCGGCCGTCATAATATTGACGTAGGTAGCGAATGATCGTCTGCTGCCTCGGCGAGCGACAAGGCGTATTGAGAATTCCCTCTTTCACTACCACTAGCTCGCTCGCTCCCCTGGAGACCGTGGAGATCGCCTGTACCCCTAGTGCCGCCACAATCGTAGCCAGAAGTGCGCCGCGCACGCGCCGCGAAAGACACGGCGCCAGCAGGAAAGAAGGAAAGATAGCGACCGCGGGCAGCATTTCCAAACCGTAGCGGAGGTTATAGTAGGTGTTCGGGAACAGGGTCGGGACATAAAGGGGGATAGAGGCGTGCGCCATCGAATGCACGTAGAATAGCAACGGGGTTAGCAGCAGCAACGCAGCGGCCCGACGACCGCGCTCGGAGCTGTCCACAACCCAGGCAATAAGACCCAGGAGGGCGAGTTCCAGCGGCAGAGCCCCGATCGTCAGCCGGCAATCCTCCAGGAAGTAGCGGGCTGAAACCAGCAGGCTGCCGTCCGTCGGATAGCGAAACCCAGTAGTTGAGATTTGGTGTGCATAGATGGCCTTTGCGGAATACTGGCCGTTGTAGAACTCCAGCGGATTACCGAACCGCAAGCCGTTGTGCGCAAGCCAGAGCACCGGTCCTGCCCCAGCGACCACGCTGAAAACCACGACTTGGCGGAAGCGCTTTCGCCAAGGCGCCCTTCGTCCCAAGAGCACATACAGAGCCGCAAAGGGAAGCAAATACCAGGCGTCGTATCGCGTGAGAGTCCCGGCAAACGCCGACAGCGCGGACCCCACGACCGCACGCCAACGTCCGGTAAGTTGAAAACGAAACAGGCCGTAGACGGTCAGCACCGACCACAAGATGGCCAACGATTCGGTCAAAGGCGTAACCGCCAGATAAAGCATATTGGGACAAAGCAGCACCGATGCGAGTGTCACCCAGGCGCCCGCGAGAGTGCGGTTCATTTCCAGGGAGAGTCGAAACAGAAACCGGGCGGTGATAACGAAGCTAACCATCGAAACCACGCTACCCGCCAGTCCCGTCCGCCAAAGATGATCGTTCCTGGCAAGGGGCGAAACCAGCAGATGAAAAGCAGGAAGCCAGCCAGTACCTATTTCGACATAACCCGGCGTGAGGGAGTCGAAGAGGCGTCGCGCCCCTTCCATGTGGGCGAGGGCGTCTCCGTAAGTGTTAGTAAGCCCGTGGATGTAAAAGAAATGCAGGCTGCCGAGCGCCATACCGAGAATCAACACCCAGCAGGC
>DATJKY010000315.1:0-10194 GCA_035490955.1 Terriglobia bacterium
GCATGACCCTTGAGGAAAAAGTGCTCCAGATGCAGCATACGGCGCCGGCCATTCCACGGCTGGGCGTGCCCTCGTACGATTGGTGGAGTGAGGCGCTGCACGGGGTGGCACGATCGGGCTACGCCACGGTCTTTCCGCAGGCGATTGGCATGGCCGCCACCTGGGACACCGACTTGATTCATCGCGAGGCGGAGACTATTGCCACCGAGGCTCGCGCCAAGTACAACCAGGCGCAACGCGAGGGCAACCACACCATTTACTATGGCGTTGACTTCTGGTCTCCCAACATCAACATCTTCCGCGACCCGCGCTGGGGACGCGGGCAGGAGACGTACGGCGAGGACCCGTTCCTGACCGCGCGCATGGGCGTAGCCTTTGTGACCGGGATGCAGGGCGACGATCCCCACTACTACCGGACAATCTCCACGCCGAAGCACTACGCCGTGCACAGCGGTCCGGAGCCCGCACGACATTCCATGAACGTGCAGGTGAGCAAGCACGATGAGCTGGACACCTATCTGCCCGCCTTCCGCGCCACAGTGACCGACGGCAAGGCTGGCTCCGTAATGTGTGCCTACAACAGCATCAACGTCCAGCCGGCGTGCGTAAACGAGTTTTTGCTCGTTGACCAACTGCGCGGCAAGTGGGGCTTCCAGGGATATGTGGTTTCCGATTGCGGCGCGGTGATCGACATTTTCAAAGGCCACCACTTCACGGCCAGCCAGCCGGAAGCTTCGGCCCTGGCGCTTAAGCGCGGGATGGACAATGAATGTGCGGACTTTTTCGCTAAAGTAACGGATAACCACGATTACGCTCCGTACCTGGAAGCCGTAAAGCAGGGCCTACTGAAGGAGAGCGACATTGATGTGGCCGTAATCCGGTTGATGACTGCGCGGATGAAGCTGGGAATGTTTGATCCCCCGGAAATGGTTCCTTACACAAAGATCAGCGAGAGCGAGTTGGACAGTCCGGCCCACCGCGCCCTGGCCCGCAAGCTGGCCAATGAATCCATGGTGCTTTTGAAGAATGACGGTGTGCTGCCGCTCAAATCGGGGGTCAAACGCATCGCCTTGATTGGCCCGCTTGCCGACCAAACCCACGTGCTATTGGGCAACTACAACGGGATTCCCAGACATTCCGTGTCCGTGCTGGAAGGCCTGAAGGCGGAATTCCCCGCGACAGAGATCACGTTCGTGCCGGGCACGCAGTTTCTGCGCAATGAGGGCAGTCCGGTTCCCGCGGAATTGTTGACCACGGAAGGCAAGCCGGGCGCGCGCGCCGGTTACGCGACTGGCAACTTCATGATGGGCAAGCCCACGCCGCTGGTAGCCCGCGTCGAAAACAACATTGACCTCACCGAACAGAAGTTGCCGCCGGAAGCCGTGGGCAAGTCGCCGCTAGGCGTGCGCTGGACCGCGACCTTTACACCCCAGGAGACCGGCGACTACAAGCTGGGAGTGGAGGGATCGGGTTTCGCGAGGATTTCCCTGGACGGCAAGGAAGTCCTCTCCGCCTGGATGCCCGGCAAAGTGCAGAGCAAGCTGGGCAAGGTCCACCTGGAAAAGGGTAAGCCTTATGCCTTGCAGGTAGATTATGGTCAGCTTCAGGGTGAACCGGCGCTTCGCCTCATCTGGACGCACTACGACCTGGCACCTTCCCCCAACGCCGTTGCCGCCGCTAGGAATGCCGATGTCGTGGTTGCCGCGGTCGGTATCACCAGTGAACTGGAAGGCGAGGAGATGCAGGTCGACGAGGAAGGATTCAAGGGTGGCGACCGCACGTCCCTCGATCTGCCGAAGCCTGAGCAGGAATTGCTGAAGGGTGTGGCCTCGACGGGAACGCCGCTGGTGGTTGTGCTGATGAACGGCAGCGCGCTGGGAGTGAACTGGGCCAAGCAGCACGCCAACGCGATCCTGGAGGCGTGGTATTCAGGCGAAGAAGGTGGCGCCGCTGTGGCCGAGACTCTTTCCGGCAAGAGTAATCCCGCGGGCAGGCTGCCCGTGACTTTCTACACCGATGTCAGCCAATTGCCGTCCTTCGAGGATTACTCCATGAAGGGCCGGACTTATCGATACTTTCAAGGAACACCCCTCTTCCCGTTTGGCTACGGGCTTAGTTACACCAACTTTACATACAGTGGGTTGGCCCTACCGGGAAGCATCCAGGCAGGGCAGCCGTTACCTGTGGATGTGACCGTGACGAATACCGGTCAGCGTGCCGGGGACGAGGTGGCGGAACTGTACCTCAGTTTCCCGGACGTGAAGGGGGCTCCACTGCGCGCGCTGCGCGCCATTCAACGCGTTCACCTGAACACCGGGGCCTCACAGAAGCTTCACTTCGAGCTGAGCCCGCGCGACCTGGGCATGGTCGACGAGCTCGGCAGTCCCATTATCGCCGAGGGCAACTATACCCTCTCCGTGGGCGGTGGGCAGCCCCACACCGGCGCGACGGTGGTCACAGGGACCTTCCGCGTCAACGGGCAGTTAGCGTTGCCGGAATAGAGAGGGCGCAGCAGCCTTGCCCCGTCGTCGGCTTGGATGCTGGCGGGATCAATGGTCGCAAAACCAAAGCCGTCCGCGAGGAATCCCTGCACAGCAATTTCGGTTTTGATCCGCAGAACGCAATGCTGGTTGATACAGAGTTGACTATGGCGGGTTACAGCGGCAACAGAGCGCTCGCAATGCATAAGCGCATGATCGACGCCTTGGAGGCAATTCCCGGTGTGGAGTTTGTGGGACTGAGTGACTGGACACCGTTAGTTAGTTAGGTGTGAATGCGGACTCGAGCACAAGCGACGACTTAGACCAAGTTAAGCGGTAGACGATTGTTTCATCGGCCGAGAGGGGTCTAGGGCTGGAACACCTTGGACTTTACATTCCAGCCTTCTACCACAACCACCGGTAGTGATCCACCGAGATCCCGCGTGTTGTACGTCACGCTGACCTCGCGAGTCTCGCCGGGCAACAGTGAGAAGTAGTTGTCTTGCGACAGCACCGGCAGCACCTCATCGTCCCGCGCGCCTTCCATGGGGCCCACGCGGTCGCGCGGCGCTCGGTTGACCTTCAGACGAATGGCGAAAGCGAGCGACTGGCTAGGATTGTGGAGAGACGATGGCGACTCGAGCGACGCGGCCAGGTTTGTCGTGCGGTCTGTTCGGAAAGTTGTCATAAGAAGAATCCGGCACGTTCCACCTCCTAATGGCTCCTTCAATCCGGGACTGCCCGGCAGGTAATGTTCCGCTAACGTTCTCCGTACTTTGGGGGGTCTGTACGCCGAGTTAGTGACTCTTTCCGAGCGGGATAAGGAAGCAAACACCGGGTCTCGCATAAAAGTCTCAATGGCTCAAGTACTGGTCCATCCAACCCACCCAACGTCGCGCGACGTCCATGGAGCGGACGGGATCGCCAGGGAAGTGGCCGGAGACCGGATAGGCGACGAACTGCACCGGCACGCCACGGTCTTTAAGGGCGTGGTACATGAGGTAGGACTCGGTGATGGGCACGCGGGCGTCGCCGGTATCGCAGAGAATCAATGTGGGGGTGCGGATCTCGGCGGCGTTAGTGATAGGTGACTGGTCGCGATACGCCTGCAGGTAATCGCCCGTCCAGGGCGAGCCGCCGAAGGAATAACGCATGGTAACGTTGAAGTCGCTGAGATTGTATTCGTGCACCAGATCGTTCACAGCAGCGCCGGAGAGGGCTGCCTTCCAGATGTGATAGTGGCCGATCAGCCAGGAAGTCATGTAACCGCCGTAGGACCATCCTGAAACGGCGATTCTGGAGGTATCCACGAAGCCGAGCTTCTCAAGCGCTTCGACGCCCGCCATCACGTCGCGCCCCGGCCCCGCGCCGGCGTCGTTAAAGATCGCGCGCTGATACAAATTACCCAAGTTGTCGCTGCCGCGATAGTTGGGCTGGAACACCACGTAGTCATGGGCGGCGAGAAGCTGAGCGAGAAAGCTAAAGGACGAGGTGGAAGCCGCCTGGGGCCCGCCGTGCACTAGCAGGACTAAGGGATACTTCTTCTCTTGTTTGAAGCCGGGCGGATAGACTACCACGCCATCCTCAACGAAGCCGTTTGGACCTTTCCACTCGAACGATTCGCCTCGCCCGAGGGCGCGCGAGGCGATTTCCTGGTTGAAGTTGGTGAGGCGGCGGGGCGTGGAGTTGGGCGACGCTAGGTAATAGATCTCGTTCGGCTGGGTAGGCGAGCTGCCGGCCAAAACGATGGCGTCGTCTTTACCTACAGACATATCGATCCAGAAGAGCCAGGCAGGGTTAACGTCTCCCAGATTGAGCTTGCGCGCAGGGCCCGAGAGCGGCTGCAGCCAAAGCGAGACACGAGTGCCGTCGTTGCCGCCCACGAGGAGCGATTTGCCATCCGCCATCCAGACGGCGCGCACGAGGTCGCGATCGAGTGCGCGCGCCACCTCCGTGCCCTCGCCGCCCGCAGCTGGCGCCACGTGGATGGCATTTTCGTTGTTGGGATCGCCGTCGCGCGGGTACCAGTAGGCCACCTGCGACCCGTCGGGCGAGTAGAGCGGAAAGCCCTCAAGAGCCTTGCGGGAGGTAAGCTGATGCATCTCGCCACTTGCGACATCGAGTATCTCGATCACCGCCTGGTCCAAGTCGCCAAACGCAGGAGTGGCTTGACGGACGAAGGCGATCGATTTGCCATCGGGTGACCAGGAAAGTGGCGAGGCGGGCGGAGAGGGCGGCGCGCTCCTGGGCAGGCTCCACGATCCCGAGGTCAGGCGGTGAGGCTGGCCGCCTTCCGCTGGCACTAGCCAAATGTGAGATGGTGTGGGTGCGGCGGTCGCCAGGTAGTCGTTGTTCCCTACCTCGAAGGCGTCGTTGTGCTGCTCAATCTCCTTCTTGTTGGGCGGCTCGTCTGGTGTGACGTAGGCGATCTCACGCCCGTCAGGGCTCCAGACAAATTGCTCCACACCCTTGGCAGCGTCTGTGATCTTGTGGGCTTCGCCGCCGTTCATCGGCAGGATAAAGACCTGTTCCTGCGGCTCAGGTGGTTTCGGAGCTTTCTCGGCGCCTTCGCCGCCGGGCGGCGCCTGAGCGAGGAAAGCCAGACGATCCCCTGTAGGCGACCAACGGGGCGACCCGACGCCCTTGCGATCGTAGGTGAGCGGGCGCTGGGCTCCAGTGTGGACCTCAATCAACACGAGGGACGTATCGTAGCGGTCGTCCTTCAAGTTGGGACGGCCCAGCACAAAGGCGATGGACTTGCCGTCCGGGGAAAGCTGCGGATCGGAGACGCGCGTGATCTTCACGGAATCTTCGAGCGCAAGGCGCTTGGGCTGATCTTCGGCCGCCGCCGCCGTGAGGTACAGCGTCGCCACTGCGAGCAGGCTACACACGGCCACTTTGATGAATCGGTGCTTTTCCCCCTGCTGCGGCTCTTCTTGTCGCTTGCTCGCTTCCTCTTGCCTGGTCCCTTTCTCGCGCTTCACCATTTGCGGACCTCCTTTGTGTAAGCAGAGCCGAACTTCCATTTTGGTATCCGAGCCACAGCAGTGTAATCCCGCCGGCTCGTTCGCAACCATAATCCGCAGTAAATGAAGCGCATGGTCCTTTCCCAGGTCTTTGGATCGCGATAGCTCGATCGTCATTCGTCCTCCCCTCTTGTCAACACTTAAGCAGAACAGAACTGGTCTGACACCTAGCTCCTGAAACCTGGCACCTTACCCGGGAGGCCAATGGAACACCCGACCCCCGAGCACATGGACGTGCAGGTGGTACACTGATTGCCCCGCCCACGCGCCATTGTTGATAACGGCTCGGTAGCCCTTGCCTTCCAGTCCTCGCTCGCGCGCCAGCCGCGCCGCCAAGGTGAAGAGCCGCCCGAGCAACTTCTCGTCGCTTTCGCCTGCTTCCTTCAGCGAGGGCAAGTGCATGCGGGGAATCACTAACAGGTGAACGGGCGCCTGGGGATGAATGTCCTCTATTGCCACCGCCAGTTCGTCCTCCAGGACGATTTTTGCAGGAGCTTGGTGGTCAATGATCCGGCAAAAGATGCAGTTTTCCATAAGTCCTTGTCCCTGGCTTTTTCGAGCTAATTCAACCGAACGACGAATGTTTCCGTGGCAAGGCCGGCCTCGCGCAAGTGCTGCGCGAGTTGCTGGGCGCCTTCCTCAGTGGCTTCGTGGCCCACGCGCACTCGGTGGAAGAGGCCGTCGCCGCGATCAAAGCTCTGGATGATGACGGGGTTAAAGATTGGGCTGACCCGGGCCTGCAGCCGCTCAGCGTTGCTCCAGTTCCTAAAGGCGCCTACTTGCACGGCGTAGACGCCCGGCTCGCCGCCGGGACTCCCCGGAGGCGGCATTCCCAGAATCTCCAGTTGCACGCGCGCGACTCCCGGTCCAATCATGTCGATAGCGCGAGCGCTGGCGTATGAAAGGTCGATAATGCGGCCCTCGATAAAGGGGCCGCGATCGTTGATGCGTACCGTCACGTCGCGGCCGTTGTCGAGGTCGTGAACCCGCACTTGAGTGTTGAAGGGGAGGGTGCGATGCGCAGCCGTCAGTTCGTACATGTTATAGATTTCGCCGTCCGTGGTCGGACGGCCGTGGTAAGGATGCCCGTACCAGGAGGCCAAGCCTTGTTCACCTTGAATGATTGGGGCGGCGGGAACTGCACCGGTACTGGTTGGAGGTGGAGGCTGCGGAACGCGTGCGATAGGTCGATGGCCACGGTGACAGCCGCCAGCCAGCACCGCCACTCCGAGCGCCAGCAGGCGGCACGCGGTCTGCGGCATACGAGGTCTCATTGCCACCCCGCCGGGCATTCCGCAACCGGGTTGGAGTCCCTGTCTACCGTATACCGTCTACCGTCTACTTCTTTTCCAAGTTCTGCGCCATCTTCGTCAGGTTCTTAGACGCTTTGCGCAGCAACTCCGCCATCTCCCGCCTGGTCTTGGGCCTTACCTTTTGTTCTACAAATTCGACGAAATTCTTGAGTTCTTGATCGATGAGTCTTCCTGCCTCTTCAAAATTCATGGCCTCCTCCGTCTTGGATCCTTCGCTTCACTCAGGATGACTCGTCATTCTGATCCCGCAGAGCGGAAGCAGCAAAGCGAAGAATGCCCTTTGGGTGCGGGCCGAAGGCACCTTTGTGCACTGTTTCCGGCCACTTCTTGCGAATGGTATCCGAACTGGGGACTACGGACAACGAGAAATGATGAAACAAGTGATGCCGGCCCCATGTCCCGCGCAGTTTACCCTTCACACTTCATACCGAATCCTTCATACTGACTGGGTATGGCTTTGTCCCCAAAACTGTGGTTCAAACTGCAAAGATTGAAGACTAGTTGGCTCTCGGCGCTGGGTTCCAAGGAGCAGTCTTATGATTCGGCGCACCGCATGTGCCCGAATTGTCGCGCGCTGATCGAGCGTGGCGCATCCGAGTGCCCCTTGTGCGGGGCGCCCACTAAGCCGCCGCGCTCGCGTGCCACTTCGACGCCCGGACGGGTCCTGGGCGGCATCATTCCTGTTCCTTCTACGGCGACCTCGGCTTTGGTGGCCGCCAACTTGGCCCTCTATGCCATCAGTTGGTACCTCACCCAAAACTTGGCTTCCGCCGAGCTCAACGCCGCCCCGGCGATGGGTGGCATCGACAGCCGAGTGTTGATCCGGCTCGGCGCCAAGTATGGGCCGTTGATGGTCGCCGGGCAGTGGTGGCGGCTGGTCACGGCCGTGTTTCTCCACGCCGGCCTGCTTCACATTGTCTTGAACCTCTGGTGCCTGTTCGACCTCGGTCCGGCAGTGGAGTCACTTTTCTCAACGGCTAAGTTCATCTTTTTTTACCTTGTAGCCGGCGTCGCAGGATTTGTCGTCAGTTTTCTTTGGAGTCCTTATGGCGTCTCCATTGGCGCGTCGGGGGCGATTCTCGGCCTTATTGGAGTGCTCATCGGCGCCAGCATGCACCATGGTGGTCTGGGGCGGGAGATGCGCAGCCAACTTTGGCGCTGGGTCCTCTACATCCTCATTTTCGGTTTGTTCTTCGCCACCGACAACGCGGCCCATATCGGCGGTCTAGGTGCCGGTTTCTTATTCGGGTATCTCGTCCCGGAAGGTGAACCGACAACTCGGGCGAGTGAGAACCTTTGGAACACTCTGGCCCTTCTGTCAGTGATGACCATTGCCGGCTCTTTTGCCCTGATGGCCCTGCAACTGAGTCAGCCTGTGCGGTAAGTTCCTCGGGAGAATACGTATGATTCATGCCGTGACAACAACCATGGATTCTGCCGGTCGCTTGGTCATTCCTAAGAAACTACGGCAAGCCGCCGGGTTGAAAACGGGCGCGCTGCTCGAGATTCAGTGCCGAGACGGCCGGATCGAGATCGAACCGGTGCCGATCGAACTACGATTCGTCCGCCACGGCAAGTTTGTGGTGGCACTGCCGAAGCGGCGTCCGTCTGAGCCTTTCACAGCCGAAACCGTCGAAGCCACACTCGAGGCGCTTCGTGAGGAACGAGGAGGAAAAGTTAGTAATTCCCGGCGCTTACGCTAAAAGGGGTCATCCTGAGCCATGAGATTCGTTTCAGGACTGATTGTCGGGGTTGCACTGGTTCCAATAGCCTTTTACTTGTACATGCGCTCCGGCGATGCGCCTGTGGCAACCTCCGCTCCCCCGATGCCGATGGAGGACGTGCTCGCCAAGAGCGCTCTTCACGCCAAGCTGCGCCAAGAAGCACCCATGACCGTTCCCATCCGTGCAGATGACGCTGCATTGCTCGCAGGCGCGCGCGTTTATCGAGATGACTGCGCCGTCTGCCACGGGCTGCCTCATCAGCCGGCAACGGCGGTCTCGAAAGGGATGTACCCTCGACCCCCGCAACTCTTTCAGTCGGACCAAATGGTAACGGACGATCCTGCTGGGGTAACTTTCTGGAAGGCCAAGTATGGGATCCGCCTGTCCGGTATGCCAGGCTTTCAAGCTTCCCTCTCCGACGAACAATTGTGGCAGGTTAGTCTGTTGCTGGCTGGTGCCGACAAGCTGCCAGCCTCTGCCGAGCAGGCCCTCACTGCACCGGCGTCGACTGGAGATTCATCCAAATAGTGTGGCAGCGCGCCCTCCGCTGTGCCGGGCTGCGGTGCTGGTTCGCATGAGCGCTACTCCCAAAGATCAGGCTCTGGCTAAGCCGGAAGAATCCAAGCGGGTCTGGGAGCTGCTGCCCCATATCCTCGAGTTTATCCGGCCCCGCCGGGGGCTTCTGGCGTTGGGCTTTGTCCTAATGGTCATCAACCGGGCCTCGGGCCTCGTCCTTCCCGGCTCATCGAAGTTTCTGATTGATAATGTCATCATCAAGCGGCAGATCCATCTTCTCCTGCCGCTGGTACTGGCGGTTATCGGCGCCACTGCGCTTCAGGGGATCACCGACTACAGCCTCACCCAGCTTCTTTCCAAGGAGGCGCAGCGACTGATCGCCGAACTGCGGCGCAAGGTGCAGGTGCACGTGGGGCGACTGCCGGTGGCCTACTACGACTCGAACAAGACGGGAACGCTGGTGGCGCGCATCATGACGGACGTGGAAGGGGTGCGCAACCTCGTCGGTACGGGGCTGGTGCAGTTTGTGGGCGGACTGATGACCGCGACCTTCGCCCTGTTTGTATTGCTGAAGATCAGCGCGTTCATGACGCTGGTGGCGGCCGTCATTCTGCTCAGCTTTGGTCTCTTCATGCGGAAAGCGTTCGGCATCATTCGGCCAATCTTTCGCGCCCGTTCCAAGATCAACGCCGAAGTGACGGGTCGGCTTACGGAATCGCTGGGCGGCGTGCGCGTGGTCAAGGGATACCATGCCGAGGCACGGGAGGCGCAGGTGTTCGCGGGTGGTGTGGAGCGGTTATTGCAGAACGTCTTGAAGAGCCTGACGACAATGTCCGTGATGAGCCTCGCGGGCACTGCGGCCCTGGGTCTGGTTAGCGCTCTTATTATGTTTCTGGGTGCCCGCGAGATCGTTGCCGGCGCGATGACGCTGGGTACCTTCGTCACTTACACCATGTTTCTAGGCTTGCTCATTGTACCGGTGGGCCAGGTCGTGAACATCGGCACCCAGCTCAGCGAGGCTGTGGCGGGACTTGAACGCACGCGTGAAGTGCTGGACGAACGGCCGGAAGACCAGGACCCGCGCCGGTCGCTGACGCTCGGCCCGGTTCAAGGAACAGTGGTCTTTGACAACGTC
>DATJKY010000316.1:0-10425 GCA_035490955.1 Terriglobia bacterium
AGGCCGCTCGCACCGTCCAGAGTCTAGTCGAAGCCGTCGGTGAGGCTACGGCGGTGCTAGGCACGACTTCCGGGGCGCGTCGAAACCTTGACCAGGAAATGATTCCCCTAAGCCAGCTGCCGGAGTGGTTGGGACGACATGCTTCACCGAGAGCGGCAGCCAAGGCGCCAAGGGGGGAAGGCCGCGGGCGAGCACAAACGGCGGCTCTCCTCTTCGGGTCGGAGAAGACAGGTCTTTCAAATGAACACATTAGTTACTGCCACGGCTTAGTGCGCATTCCCACCGCGTCCGCCTGTCCTTCCATGAACCTGGGGCAGGCAGTCGCTGTGTGCTGCTACGAACTGGCACGCGCCGGAATTCTGTCGGACGCCGAACCAGCCCTGCGGCTCCATCTTTCGGATCCTGCCAACCTGCAGTCGCTGGAGCACATCTTTGCCCGCGCCGAGCGGGTGCTGGAGGAAGTGGGCTACCTCAAGCCCAAGAGTCGCGAGGCAACACTCATTAAGCTGCGCCGGCTGATGATGGAACTGCGACTGACTAACAGCGATGCCAGGATACTGGGCGGGGTCCTGGCCCAGATCGAGTGGAAGCTCAAGCAAACCTCCTGACTCCCCCCGCGGTTCTCGGGGGGCAACGGTTTCTACTCTTGCCGAACGGGAGTCTGCAACTGCACAAGCGATGGGAGGGGTTGAGCGAAGGCCGCACGAGTCTGCGGGTCACGCCAATTGTCAATCATCGCCACTTGTTGGACGCAGGAAACCGTGCAGCGCGGCGCGCAGGATTTCATGGTGTGATACTCGTGTTCGAGTTGCTCCCGACTGTAGTGCTCCAGCGGAATGGCCGGGTAACCTCGCTGCTGCGAACAGTAATGCACCAACCCCTGCTCGCAAACGTAAAGGTAGCGGCTGCCGGCACGACAGCGCCACTCATGCGCGGTGCCGCGAGCGATATTCCTTTGGAATTGGTGCAATCGGGCATACGAAGCTTTGCCCATCTCCATAATTTGGAGGAAAATCCTCTGCTGATGATCGCTGAGCGGGCGGAGTTGGCCGGAGCCGTCGTGCAGGATGCCCACCGTGCTGGTGAGCCCTAGCTCAAGGGCTCGGCGCGCGACGACCAGGGCATCCTGGGGATTGCGAACTGGAGTACCTAGCACTGAATTTATGTTGACGTGGAAGAGGGCATGCTGAGCTAGCAGTTGTAGCTTTTGGTCCAGGACCTTGAGGCTTTTCTTTGAGACCTCGTCGGGCACGACGTTATCAATACTGATCTGCAAGTGGTCCAGCCCGGCGTCGTTGAGCTCGCGAATGCGCTCCACCGTCAGCAAGTATCCGTTGGTGATCAGACCGGCGATGATCCCGTGGCTGCGGATGCGGCGAATGATCCTCTCAAGATCGGGATGCAGCAGCGGCTCTCCGCCACTGATGGTGATGACGGTCGTGCCGAACGAGGCCAGGCGGTCGACGCGGCGGATCATCTCGGCCAAGGCAACGGGTGGAGAGAACTTATCGTATTCGTTGCAGTAGCTGCAGGAAAGGTTGCAGCGCCGCACAGGGATAAGATGGACGTCGATGGGATGCCGCTTCGAAAGCAGTCCCTTGGCTATCATCCGCCATTCGCGGAATTGGCGGGAAACCGAGCGGACCTTACGTTTGACCTTAAACCAGTTCATGCTTCTCCGACGAAGTGGAAACAGCCCAGCAGGCTGCCGAAAAGGTGCCTCTGTCATGCTGAGCGCAGCGAAGCATCTGCCTTTCTTATTGAAAAACAAACAAGGCAGATCCCTCGCTCCGCTCCGGATGACGGGCCCTGGGCTTTTTTGAGCAGCCTCGTAGAGGAAAAACTGATCTCCACCTTGGGGAACTTTCTCAGGTGCTTTCCCACCGCCCGCTACCTGGCACAGCCCAACCGCAGGCTGACCCAGACAAACTTCTGAGCCTAAATAGATTAAAGGTCCTCTTAGAGAATAGGCAACTGGAAAAACTCGAATGGCAAGAAAGCTTATCCGAACTGCGAATTGCGGCCTTAAGTCGTAGAAAAGAAAGGCGAGGGCGTCTAATAGGACCGGACAAGGACTGTAGCCCTTCTCAGGGCGTGCACGGGCGTCAATTCATCTTCACCCGTTTAGCGCCGGCGGCTGCCTCAATCTGGAAGGTCGACGCCGGCAAGGTGCGATTCACCTTGGTTCCCGAATAGCGAGCGACAAGGTAGTCGCCCCCGGGCTGAAAGAACTTCTGCTGCATGGGCAGCCAGGACTCCTCGCTAATCCAGAGTTGAATCTTATCAAGCTGCCCGGCGATGTCTTTCCGTAGCGGCGTCAGCTCCAGTACAGCTGCCGTCTCGTCCAGGATATCTTCCTCGCCCACGAGTTTGAGGTTGTATGATTTCTGCAAGTCGCCGACCTCGGTGCCGAAGCCGAGCAACAAGAACTGCTGCACCAGCTCGCTGCGAGGCTCCACGTCGTATTCCTGGATTTGATTGATCTTGGGATTATAGATTTCCGCCTTGTTCCTTTTGAACAAAATGACTTTAGGATCCGGCTTCTCAAACTTGATAAGAATCTCCGTCTTCTTGTCCTTGCGGAAAAAGAGCTCTCCGTATTGTGTGGATTTGTCATCAACCAGGACAGTGACCGTAGTGTATTCCAGGTTGGTGGTGAGTGACTGGAGGTGCTTTGCAGAGTCGTTCATCCTGGAGAGGATTTCGGCGAAGGGTGCAGCCCCATGCTTGTGATGGCGAGGCGCTGGAAATCCGGGAGCTGCGGCCACCAGAGAGGTGACGGTGAGGAGAAATCCGCTGGCAGCGCGGAAAGGCCAGGAACTCATGTGCCAAGTTCCCTGAGGCCAGCCGGCGAGCTTTCCGCAGCGCCCGGACTGCCGGAAGGGAGGATTCATTGGGCTACCACCACCGCATAGCCTAGGACGACGTTATTGCGGTCGCGCGTGGGCTCCAGGGATTTGATCACAAAAGGCTTGTGGAGGTGGCGCTGAAGTATGCGGCGTACCGCGTCTTCTGGCTTGTCGGCCCCCATGGATTCCACCAGCCTAGAATCCACCAGATAGTGCCAGCCATCTTTGGCACGGCCCACTTCAATAACACCCTGGAAGTGTCGCAGGTCGCTTAGTTGCAACGTGGGGCGATCGTTAAAGACCGAGCGCGGAGTCAGAAAGACGAAGGCGAGAATGACGGCCACGATAACGTCATATCGCCAACTGCCACGTTCGTAGACCCAAAAGACCGAGCGAGCGGCGACCAGCTTCACTTTTTCCCACGCCCGGTGCAGGAGATGCTCCGCCGGGCTGCTGAGTCCTTGGGCGACAACACGGTCGTGCAGATGGGTGCTCTCCGGCATAATCTGAGTACCGCAGAAAATAACCGGCTAGGGGCGAAGAATCAATCGGGAATAATGTGCCCGTCCCGCACCCGAATCCTGCGGTCGGCCACGTCGGCAGCTTCCGGATTGTGCGTAATCATCAGGATGGTCTGACGGAACGAGCGGTTCAACGCCCGCAGCATGTTCAGCACGGCCCGGGAATTCTCCGTGTCCAGGTTCCCCGTGGGTTCATCGGCCAGCACGATCTTGGGCTCGCAGATCACGGCACGGGCGATCGCCACACGCTGCTGCTCGCCGCCTGAAAGAGCGTAAGGCCTGTGGTTCAACTTGTCCCTGATTCCCAGCGTATCCACCACAGCGTCGAAGCGATGAGGATTGAAGCCGTTACCCTGGATGTGTTGAGCGAGGGCGATATTGTCCCGCGCCGTCAGAGTGGGTAGGAGGTTGAAGCGCTGGAAGACAAAACCAATCTTGTGGCGCCGAAAGCGCGTGCGGTCGGCATCGCTCATAGCGGAGAAGTCATTTCCGTCTACCAGAACCTTGCCGGTAGTAGGGGGAGTCAGTCCACCCAGAATATGAAGCAAGGTCGACTTGCCGCAACCGGAGGGGCCGACAACGGCGACGAACTCACCCTCCTGGACGAGCAGGTCGACGCCCCTCAGCGCCGGCACATCCACTCTGCCGACGCGGTAGACTTTCCTCAGACCCTGGGTGGCAATGATGGGTTCCACTACAGAGGTTAACGGCGACCGACCTTCTGCCGCCATTTCTCCACCGCCCCGGCCGTCCACCACTGACCACCGCGCACCGATTATCGACAAAGGCTTGTTATTCATAGGCTAGCGCGTCCACCGGGTCGAGCCGGGCGGCCTGGAAAGCCGGATAAGACGCCCCCATCAGAGTTCCCGCCAGAGCCAGGAGAGCCGCCCATAGCCACCATTCCGGTATCAATTCGACCGAAAGGGTCGGAAATGACTTTAGGATCACTCTCTTCGCGATCAGCGTTCCTGCATAGCCGCCCACAATTCCGAGCGCGCAGAGGAGGCCCGCCTCGCGCAGAATGATCCCCATAATATACCTTTTCGAGGCTCCGAGGGACTTCAAAATCCCGATCTCGCGGGTACGTTCAGTTATCGTTGTGTACATAGAAAGAAAGATTACCAGGAAACCGATGGCCACCGCTACCGAGATCATGGCGGTGACGAACGCGTCCAACGCCGGCAGGTTGTTGGACGTCATCAGCGACATGTACTCTCGGATGGAAAGCACGTTGTGCTTGGGCAGCATTTGGTGGATGGCGGCCACAACATCATCGACGTAACCGGGATCCGAGCACTTGACGAAGAAAATCGTGGCCTTATCGCGGCTGCCCACAAGCTCCTGAATGGTTTCGAGCGGAATGAAGATGCGCGATCCCTTCCCGTGCTCCACGATGCCGCACACGCGGAAGTCGTGGTTCAGGAGATTCAGCGTTTGCCCAACCTTGACGTGGTTGGCCCGCGCGTACAAGTCGTCAACCAGCACGTCGTAGGGAGCGGCAAAGGGAAGGCCGGCGTGATAGGCGAATCCCCCGGTCACACGGTCAAAGCTGGGCAGGTCAACGCCGTAAATGACGTTGAGTCCTCCGCTGAGGTTAGTCTGAAAGAAAACGGGCGTAACCGCCTGCACGCGTGGGATCTCCGCCAGCCGGTCGGCGAGTTTCACCGGCATAGGAGCCGACGTGAGGCCGAACATAAACGATGATCCTGGCGGCTGGACCATCACGTCTGCTCCCACGCCCTCCACCCGCCGCGCGGCGTCGTCGACCAGGCCATGCGTCATCCCCACCACCAACATCACCATCCCGACTTCAATGGCAATCGCCAGCATGCTGACCACACTCCGGATGGGTCGATGAAGGATGTTGGAGAATATCATTCTATTGACCAAGCGATCCTCTTCTCCTTACGAGCTGGGCGAATCGTGGGCGGCGGGTCGCGAATCGTGAGTCGGCCGGCCTTGCCGACTGCGACCCCTTGTTCGCTACTCGCCCATCACTGGGTGCTGGCCGGCGTCGCTCAGTTCCACCCGCTCGACTCCCTGGGGTTGTTTCAGCTCAAACTTCTCCGGTGCGATCGGCTGGTTGAAGGTCACCTTCTGCAGGTTGATGGATAGCGCGTAATCCTCAACAGGACGGGTGAGCTTGATCCGAGTCGGATAACGGATTCCCTGGAAGTCCTGATAAGCGGCGTATTGCACACCCTCCAGATAAACACCCTGCCGGCCGAAAAACTCGATCCTGTCGATTCGAAGGTCCTTCCGGTCGAACCAGATCTGACGCTTCAGATTCAAGGCTCCGTTGTCGCCCGCGTCCAAAACTCCAACAACGTAGTACCGCCGCGAACCTTCTTCCGCCTCATAGTGGAAAGTCCGCTCCGAATTCGTGTCAACGGGAGGAATCAGCAAAGCCTCCAGAATGTGCTGGGGCCTCAAGTTCTCGAGAGCGTTCTTCGCCGGTGTCTGCACCCCGGTCTTGCCGACAATAAACTTATGCTTGGACGGAACAAGAAGCCAGAACTCCTTGCCGTCGGAGGCCATGTCGAAAATGTCCGTCCTTACGACCGGCGCCTGCCCCACCATTCGGATCATCGCCGGCCTCTGGACCAGGATAAAGGACTTGACATCGTGATATTCCTTGATGACACCCGAATAGACCGAGCCCGCCGTGGGCTCAAGATCCACTGTGGCCGTCATTGTCTGAATCGCCTCGCTCTGCGCGTTAACAGAAGCGATTAAATCCGGGAGTGAAGCTACCTCTGCCGGTAGACTAACGGCGGGAGGGGAGACTCTTACCGTTCTTTTTACCGCGCAGCCCGAGAGCGCGACAACAAACGCCAGAAACCAGCCTTTTCCAGCTTGTCGGGTGAGAGACAGACGGTCCAAAACCTGCTCCAATCTAACAAAAGGCCCGGCCGGGTGTCAATACCTGTGTCGCCCTACCTCCGTCTTCGCCTGAAGCGCAACGACTTGAGAAGCGTCGGGTTGTTAAAACCAAGCACCCTCCAAACGTCCTATGTGATGTGATGCGCGTCAGTAGCGTTCAGTTTCTTACTGAGGCCAACGCCGCTGACTGCCACCCAAACACTGCACTACGTCTGCCGTTCTTTTCGCACCGCATGGGTTGTCCACGGACAACCCGTTGGAGCCCTGGCAATAGGTCATCTTAACGACCTCCCAATCCTCCGACACAGCACATCCGCGTCCACACCAGCATGAAAATCCAGGGCCGGCCCTTGGGTCGGTCTCAGGCCGGGGCAAGCTCCGGCCCTACAGAGTGTGTGTGAAAACTGCTGGCCCTGTATCAGGGCACGCCTTCAGGCGTGCCGAACGCCGCGGGCTTACGATCCAAGGCCTTTAGGCCCTGATTTTTAGGCCGACAGCGGCTAAAGCCGGCGGAGGGAGGCCGCTCGCGGCACGACTGAAGTCGTGCCCTGATACGGTATAGCCGCCAGTTTTCACACACACTCTAAAGCCCGCTAACTCAAGGCATCGACGGCGGCACGGCTAAAGCGATGCCCTGATACAAGACGATGGTGGCTTGCGAGTTCACAGCGTGGCACCCAGCCTGAAGAATCTACAAACTCAAGGGGTAGGGCAAGCCCTACCCCTACCCTGCCCTCTCTGGGATTCTGATGCTGCCCACAAGGTCAGCTAAGTGGAGGCATTTGCGGGCGCAATATTCACGGACGCCCTCGACCACGCGTAGAGCAGTGTTGGGGGCGTAGAAATTCGCCGTGCCCACCTGGACAGCGTGGGCACCAGCGATGAGATACTCCAGCGCATCCTCCGCGCTCGCGATCCCGCCCAATCCGATGACCGGGATCTTCACCGCCCGCACTGCGTCGTAGACCATGCGAAGGGCCACCGGCTTGATGGCCGGTCCGGAAAGCCCAGCCGTAACATTGGAGACGCGCGGCGTGCGCGTCTCAACGTCGATGGCCATGCCCACGAAGGTGTTGACCAGCGACAGGGCGTCTGCTCCTGCCGCCTCGGCGGCGCGAGCGAAGACAGTGATGTCCGTCACGTTGGGCGATAGCTTGACGATCAGCGGAAAGCGCGCCGCTTTTTTCGAGGCGGCTACGACTTCTTCGGTGAGCTTGGGGTCACTGCCGTAAACCATCCCACCGCAGCGCGTATTGGGACAGGAGATGTTCAGCTCGTAGGCGTGGATGCCGTCGCCCTCGTTCAAAATCTCAATGCACCGCACGTAGTCTTCCGTGGAGTACCCGAATACGTTTACGATGCAACGCGCCCGCAGCGTGCGGAGGAAGGGCAGCTTTTGCTCCAAGAATTTCCTTGCGCCCACGTTCTGCAGGCCAATGGCGTTCAGCATGCCAGCATCGGTCTCGTAAATGCGCGGCGGCGGATTGCCGGCCATCGGCTCAGCGGAGATGCCCTTCACCACGATGCCGCCGATCTGGTCGAGGTCGATCAGGTGAACAAATTCCTGGCCGTAGCCAAAGGTACCACTCGCCGTGAGGACCGGGTTTTGGAAGTGGACACCCGCAATCTCGAGGTCAATCCTGGGTACAAAACCATCCACAGATTTCGCAGAAGGCACAGATTTCAAAGACGAATTCGGCTTTCCACCCTTTCCGTTGAACGCCGCTCCCCGTCGGCTGCTCTTGGCTCGTCTTCTCGTCACACGTCACTCACCACTTTGTGACTGTTCTGCGCTTCTATTCTTGTCACTTGTCACTATCTTCTTATCTCGTCACACGTCGCTCGTCACAGGTCACGGCTGTTCTGTGTAATCTGTGTAATCTGTGGATCAGTGCCACACCACTTTGTCAGACCAGAAAACCGGTCCTTCCGTACAGACACGCTGATAGGCCCCGTGCCCCTCGCCGACCACGCGGATCGAGCAACCCAGGCAGACACCGAGGGCGCAGCCCATGCGGTTTTCCATCGAAACCAGGCCGGGATGACCGTACCTCCTGGCCAACTCGACGGACGCCTCGAGCATTGCCCACGGACCGCACACCATCAAAAGGAACTTCTTGTTGCGGTGGCGCTCCAGGTGTCCCTCGAGGGGGCCGGTGACGTAGCCGTGATGACCGCGGGAGCCATCTTCTGTAGCGAGCAGCGTGGCCGTGACCGACGGCCTAAACTCCTCCAGCCCTACCAGGTCCGCTTTCGTGCGGCCGCCGAAGAACAGGCGCTGGGGGATCCCTGCGCGGGCTAGTTCCCTGGCTGGCAGCAGCAACGCCGCGATTCCGATGCCACCCGCTACGTGCAGCACCTCGCCGGCCGCGCGCGCCTGCTCCATGTATTCTTCGGCGAAGAAGCCATGACCCAGCGGCGCCAGCAGTCCGACCTCGTCTCCCGGTTTAAGCTCCGCCATCAACCGCGTGCCGCGGCCGACGGCCTTGTAAAGCAGCTGGATTAATTCAGGCTTCGTTGGTACCCGAGGCGGCAGGGTGTGGTGCCTCCGTGTGATCTGGCCCCGACCGGTCGGGGCGGGCGAGGCCCCGGGAGGTTCCGACGGACTGACCGCGCTCCCAGACAGCAGGTTGAAGATACTCATGGGCCGGCGCAGTAGCACGTCCGACCGGCCCAGCAGCCGCAGCATGGCAAACTGCCCGGCTCGCGTGGCCTGCGCCTGCCTCGGGGAGTACAGGCTGAGAAGGAAATGACCACCAGTGAGAGGCCGGTTCTCGACGACGGGAACGGTGGCGTCGTACATCGATCTGATGTTAACAGAACCGCCTTGCAGGTGACAGCCGTCTGGCTTGTGAGGTGCGCGACACGAAAGCGGGGACACGGATTACGGTTGAGCTCCTCCTGCGCAAGCTCGATCAGGCCGCGACCGAGGCTGACCTACTGGAAGATTCCGGATGGCAAGTATATTGGCACCCTGCATCATGACGGGTATCAGATCGCCCTCTACGAGGTTACAACAGGCAAGTGGCAGGAAATGGGGCAGCCTGGAACAGGCTCTCCCAGTTGGTCTCGAGATTCGCGTTACATGTACTTCGACAGTGTGCAGTCCGTATTTTTCCGGTTAAGAATCAGTGATAAAAAGCTGGAGCGCGTAGTCGGTCTGGAGAACATCAACCGGGTTGAAGACGCGTGGGTGGGACTTGGTCCCGATGATTCGCCCCTGATTGTGCGCGAGATAGGTAGCCAAGAGATATACGCCCTCGACGTTGAGTTTCCCTGACGGCCGACACCTGAGCTTTCGGGAGCAAGCGATGTAGCGCAAGGTTCGCCTTTTAACCTTGCGGCTTTTCCATTTCATGGCTTAAGGGATTTCGAAGAGCCGCAGCGTTGAGCGTCGAACGCTGCGCTACAAGTTCCGGCCGCGCTACGACAAGGACGCACGGATTGGATTTTGACACAGCCTCTAAAGCCCGCGACGGCGAGGAGGCCTCCGAGATGGGTTTTTCACCAGCCCACCAGGCTAGTGCCAAAAGGCCCCTTTTCAGAGGGAAATTCCACGCCTTCAAGCCCCTCTTTTGCTTTCGCGCCCAGGCCGCCGAAAGCGGGCTTACCGCTCAGACCACATGGGGCTTAGACCCCGAAAGGGGCTAGCGTGTTTTGGGATTTCTTTAAGCCAATGTAGGCTAGAGATTTTGAGTTGTCCCGCGCCGGTGGACGCCGCCAGGCCCTCCGTAGGTGAAATTATTTTAATTACCTTCTTGACAATTTAAATTTGAGGGTTATAATCAAGAAGATATGGCTAGGGGCTAGTCCCCCGTATTCGCGGAAAGGGGCAAAGGGCAAAACGCCCAAATTGGAAACTGCGAACTGGCAGGCTGTTGAAAAGGGTACCCGTACATGCTGAGCGGAGCGAAAGATCCGCTATTGTCATTGAAAACAAACAAAAGCAGATCCCTCGCTGTGCTCGGGACGACATCGTCGTGGTTCAGCAGGCCTGCCAGAAACTGGTCTGCAAGAGGGACGAAGCAAAACAAACCCAACGCAGCTAAAGCATTTGATATCAATGGAGTACAAGAAAAGTGCCAGAAACAAACCCAAATGCGATATCCAACATGGTATCAATGGGTTACAGCGATTTTGAGTTGCTTTTTCGACTAATATGAATGGAT